>DASTKA010000124.1:0-2556 GCA_035716165.1 Mycobacterium sp.
GACGTCGCCGCCGCTCGCGCCCAATTCGGGGACCGGGCCGCGGTGCTGGTGGAGACGGTCCTGTTGCGCCGCCGCGCCGCCGACAAGCTGAGCGAGCTGGAAGTGTCGGATTGGCTGTTCACCGACGAGGCGCTGCAGCAGGCCACCGCGGCGCCGGTGGCGTTGCACCGGGCCAGACGGCTGGCCGGCGGCGGCGGCATTGTGCACGACGCGACCTGTTCGGTCGGCACCGAGCTCGCCGCGTTGCACCGCTGCGGGGTTACCGCTATGGGCAGCGACATCGATCCGGTGCGGCTGGCGATGGCGCGCCACAACGTCGGGGAGGCGGCCTGGCTCTGCCGCGCCGACGCCCTGCGCCCGGTCACCCGCGACACCGTGCTCGTCGTCGACCCGGCCCGGCGCGTCGAGGGCCGCCGGCGGTTGCGCATCGACGACTACCAGCCCGGCCTGGGCTCGTTGCTCGACGCCTACCGTGATCGGCAATTCGTCGTAAAGTGCGGTCCCGGAATCGATTTCGACGCGGTGCGTCGGCGGGGCTTCGGCGGGGAAATCGAGGTGACGTCGTATCGCGGTTCGGTCCGGGAAGCTTGCCTGTGGTCGGCCGGACTCGCGGAGCCCGGCGTGGGGCGGCGGGCGAACATGCTGGATCGCGGCGAGCAGCTCACCGACACCGACCCCGACGACTGCCCGGTGCGGCCGGCCGGGCGGTGGATCGTCGACCCGGACGGTGCGGTGGTCCGGGCCGGGCTGGTGCGCCACTACGGCGCCCGGCACGGGCTGTGGCAGCTCGACCCGGACATCGCCTACCTCTCCGGCGATCGACTACCGGAGTCCGACCGCGGGTTCGAGGTGCTCGACCAACTGGTCTTCGACGAACGCCGGCTGCGCCACGCGCTCTCGGCGCTGGACTGCGGGCCGCTCGAGGTGCTGGTGCGCGGGGTGCGGGTGGACCCCGACGCGCTACGCAAACGGCTGCGGCTACGCGGGAGCCGATCGCTGTCGGTGGTCATCGCCCGCATCGGCGCGCGGTCGTCGAGCCGGGTGACGGCCTTCGTCTGCCAGCCCTCCCGATAGCGCCCGGTACGCTGGCGGCGTCACTTCTCCGGGTCACCGGCCCTGGCTAGTCAGCGAGGACGATTCCACAATGCGTTATCCGATAGCCGCTGCGCTGCTGCTCGCGGCGGTGGTCTTCTCGGGCCGGCCGGCCGCGGCCGAGCCGCCGTCGTGTGCCAGCTTGGGCGGCAGCCTCGAGGCCGGCCAGATGTGCCAACTGCAGGGCACCGGGCCCAACTACACGCTCAAGATGACCTTTCCCGCCGACTATCCGGACGAGCAGGCGCTGGTCGACTACATCACCCAGAACCGGGACGGCTTCGTCAACGTCGCGCAGAGTTCCGGGGGACGCGACCAGCCCTACCAATTAGAGGCGACGACCGACCAGCACAGTGCCGGGCAGCCGCCGCACAACACCCGTAGCGTCGTGCTCAAGTTCTTCCAGGATGTCGGGGGAGCGCACACGTCGATCTGGTACAAGGCGTTCAACTACAACCTCGGGACCCGACAGCCCATCACCTTCGACAACCTGTTCCCGCCGGGCACCCCCGCGCTGGACGCGATCTTCCCGATCGTGCAGCGCGACCTGGAACGCCAAACCCCTTTGGGCGCAGCCATTCTGCCGTCGACGGGGCGAGACCCGTCGCACTATCAGAACTTCGCCATCACCGACGACCAGCTGATCTTCTACTTCGCCCCGGGCGAGATGCTGCCGGCGTTCGGCGGCCCGCTGCAGGCCCAGGTGCCGCGCAACGCCATCCCGCCGCTGGCGATCTAGACCGGGCCGGCCTGCAACGCCATCGCCACGGCGGCGATCGTCAGCGCCACCTGCGCAATGCACCCGATGATCGGGACGACGAAGGCCCGTCGTTTACGCCGCACCAGCAGATACACCGCGACCGCGATGTCGATGACCAACAGGGCGGCCCCGCCCCAGGTGCCCAGGTCCATGGCCCGGTCCATCCAGGCGGGATCGCCGCATTTCCGGGACCCGCAGGCGTCGGTAATCATTACGAGAAGGCCCAGCAGCGCAAAGCTCGCCGCGTACAGACCGCCATGGATGACCAGCAAGACCGAGGTAGCCACGATGTCGGCGGTGTTGCTGCGCCCGTTCCCGGCGCTGTTGGTTGTTGCGACGCCTGGCGCCGCGGGCTCGTCTATCGGCACCACGCAAGTATGTCCGGGTCAGGCCGGCGCAAAACCGTAAACCTGGCCGTCGCTGGTGGCCGCCACCACCCGGCGATCCGTCCCAACCGATACCCCGACCGGATACCCCGTCGCTGCGGGCATCGGATAGCTGTTCAGCGTGCGGCCGCTGCCCGGATCGAACAGCAGCAGCGACATACCGGGTGCGCCGTTTGCCGGTGGACCGCTGACCACCGCGTAGCCGACGCCGGTGCCGGCCAGGCTCGAGGTCGACAGGGGGAGAACATCGTCGCGGCGCCACGCCTGATCGGCGTGATCACCGGCATCCTTGAATGCCGCCAGCCGGGTGTCGGGGCC
>DASTKA010000125.1:0-4708 GCA_035716165.1 Mycobacterium sp.
CGCGATTCGCGGCGCGTCCCGCTTCTTCTTCGGGGGCGGCATCGGAGCCGACTGGTCCGGCAGGGCGACCTGGCTCGGGGCCTCGGTGGTCATCGGCCGCCGCCGCGAGCAATGGTGTGGCGGCCACGGCGCGAGGCTTGCTGGCGCCGTGTCGGCACCGCTGGCGAAGTCGGGCCGGGGCGGGGTGACACGTCGTCAGATGTTAGCCAATGACGGGACCGGATGCGCGGCGAAATCCCCTGTCCAGAAACATAACAGGCGCCCGACACCCACCGGCCATGCCCCGTTAACTTCACTGGCCGGATCGCCGCGGGAGCGGCCGGTCGACGCGGCGCGACGGGTTTTGCTAGCTCGGTGACGCGTCGGCCACGCAGCGAAACCCGATGTGCGTGGTCGCGGAGTCCCGCGATTGCGGAGACCGGGCCGCCGGACGGTAGCGGTGGCAGTACTCCGGCGCGCACAGGTGGCTGCCGCCCTTCAACGTCTGGTTGACGGACGGATCGGCGGGACCCGACGGGGTGCAGCACGATTTGGGCGGCTGGTCGAGCCGGTGATGCGCGGTGAACTCGGTGGCCGTCCACTCCCACACGTTGCCGATCATGTCGACGAGCCCAAATGCGTTGGGGGCGAACGTGCCGACCGGAGACGTTCCCACCCAGCCGAGCGCCCCGTCATTGCGGTACGGGAAGCTGCCCTGCCAGGTGTTGGCCATCAGCCGGCCATCGCTGGTGGCCTCGTCGCCCCACGAGTACGTCGTCGTGGACCCGCCCCGGGCCGCGTACTCCCACTCGGCCTCGGTCGGCAGCCGCCGCCCGGCCCAGCGCGCATAGGCGATCGCGTCCGGATACGCCACCTGCACCACCGGGTGATCGCCGCGGTCCGCCACATCGCTGTCGGGCCCGAACGGCTGGCGCCAGCTCGCCCCTGGCACCCACCGCCACCACTGCCGCCAGTCGCGCAGGTCGACCGGCCCGGGCGTGGGCCGGAAAACCATTGCGCCCGGGACCAATTCGCCTGGGTCCGCTCCCGGGTACAGCGCCGGGTCGATCGGCTGCTCGGCCACCGTCACGTAACCGGTACTGGCGACGAACTCGGCGAACTGCGCGTTGGTCACCGGGTGCCGTTCCACCGCAATCGGACCCACCGTCACGGTGTGGATCGGCGCCTCTTCGGGGTAGAAGCTGGTCGAGCCCATGCGGAAGGACCCGCCCGGGAGGTCGACCAGCTCGCTGCGCACCCCTCCAGGGTATGACGGCTCCCTAGTCGGATTGTCGGTACCAGGTGAGCATGTACAGAGCCATCGCGGCGACAAGCGCGATCAGCACCCAGAGCACCAGGACCTGATCGATCCACGCCCCTGGCGGTGGCGCACCCGGAAGGAAGTTGCGGATGGGGATGACGGCGAACAGCATCGCGGCGAACCATGTCACGAATGGCGGCACGAATTTCCTTCGCCCCAAAGCGATTTGGATGGCCACGGCAAGGGCCAAGGCGGGCAGGGCGAACAGCACCAGGCAGATGCCCAGGTCGAAGATCAGGGGTGCCTTGGCCCGGTGCAGGGTGATGATCACATTGTCGGCGCGATCCGAGTCCTGGCTGGCTTCGCCGACGCGCTGGACGTTGACGTCCCAACCGTCCAAGCCGCCGGTGACCTCCACCCGCGCGGGAATGTAGCGTCGCGCATCACCCTGACCGACAAGCACATCGGCGGACGTGGGATCGGTGCGATAGGAATCGAACGGCCAGTTGTTGGGATTGCCGTGCGCCTCGATGGTGGTGGAGACCTGCGCCGGCGACTTGCCGGCCGGGTATTGCAGGTCGCCCAGGTCGTTCGGGGGATCCATGCGCACCGCGGTGTCGGTCTTGAGTACCTCGAGGCGCTTGTCGAACATCGACTCCTCGGGGATCACCAGCACCTTCACCGTGAGGCGGTTGGCGATGGTGTCCAGCTTTTCGAGGCGCACCAACACGACGGTGTCGTTCGTCGCGTTGAGGTCCGGCGGCTTGAGCGGGCCCGCCGTTTGAGCCAGCAAGTGCACGCCGACGAGCGAGAGCACGTAGACGAGGACGAAGGCCGCGACGGCGGCCACGGCAATGCCCTTGCGCCGCTTGCGCCTCTCGGTCGGGACCGCGGGCGGAGGTGTTGCGGGCGGTTGCTCCGACGGCGCCGGAGGCGGCGGCGAGGGTGGCGCTTGGTGGGTCATCGGTCAACACCTCCGTGGGTGATTCGAGCGCTCGTGAATGGATGCTAGCGAACCGCTGTTCGCCGCGGAGGTTCTTAAAGAATTTGCCATTTCTAGGTAATTCCCGCCCGGCCGCACGGCGCTACCCGGTGGTCCAGCGAAACACTTTCAAGGCGAAGCGAAACCGGGCCCGTCCGACCGCGCAAACGTCCGAGGGTGCGCCGGTTGGCGCACCAGTTCATCCGGCGTTTGTTTGCCTGTTAAGCCAGTGGCGGTAGATGTCGGGTGTGAAGCGCAATCGTTCTGCCGCGGCCGTACTGGCGGCGGCCATGTTGGTCTCGGCGTGCAGCGACGCGTCCGCGAGCCTGCCGTATACCGCCGGGGCCAAGGTCGACTGCGGCGGCAAGCTGAGCCTGGCGGCCAGCGGCTCCACCGCGCAGGCCAACGCGATGACCCGGTTCATCGACGCCTATGGCAAGGCCTGCGCCGGGCAAACCCTGAACTACACCGCCAACGGGTCCGGCAACGGTATCGCCGACTTCCTCGCCGGCAGAACGGATTTCGCCGGATCGGACACACCGCTGTCGGGTGACCAATACGCCGCCGCCACAAAACGGTGCGGCGGTGCCGACGCCTGGAACCTGCCGGTGGTGTTCGGCCCTCTGGCCATCACCTACAACCTCGCGGCCGTCGACTCCTTGGTGCTCGACGCGCCCACGGTGGCCAAGATCTTCAACGGCGCCATCACGCGCTGGGACGACCCGGCCCTGGCCTTGCTCAACGCCTCCATGCCGGCCGAGGACATCCACGTCATCTACCGCAGTGACGGCTCGGGCACCACGGACAACTTCCAGGCCTACCTGCAAGCCGCGGCCGGCGGGGCGTGGGGCAAGGGCGCGGGCAAGAGCTTCAACGGCGGTGTGGGCACCGGCGCCGTCGGCAACACCGGCATCGCGGCGGCCGTGAAGAGCACCGAGGGTGCGATCGGCTACAACGAGCTGTCGTTCGCGCTTGCGCAAGGGCTCTTCGCCGCCGAGATCAAGACGCCGGCCAGCCGCAGGTCGTTGCGCCCGGTCCGGATCGGCACCGACACGGTCGGCAAGACCATCAAGGGCGCCAAGATCACCGGCGCCGGCAACGATCTGGTGCTCGACCTGTCGTCGTTCTACAACCCCGCCCAGCCCGACGTCTACCCGATCGTGTTGGCGACTTACGAGATCGTCTGCTCGAAATACCCCACTTTCGATGTGGCGAAGGCGGTCAAGGCTTTTCTGCAAGCGGCCATCGGGCCCGGTCAGGTCGAACTGGCCAGGAGCGGCTACATTCCGTTGTCGCCCGACTTCCAGGCGAGGGTTTCCAGCGCCGTCGACGAGATCAGCTCGGCGGACGCCCCGAAATCCGAATGAGCGAATTCAGGTGCGGGTAGGCGTTTTTCGATCGCGTTGTCGCCACCAGCCGACCAGGAACAGCGTCAGCGCGGCGACCAGCCCGATCAGCACCCACAGCACGATGGCCTGGTCGACCCACGAACCGTACGGCGGACTGCCGGGCAGGATGTTGCGCAGCGGGACAATGGCGAAAAGCATTGCGCCGTACCACGTGGTGAGGGGCGGCAGGAACGACGTCCTGCCCAGCGCGACGGGAATGGCGACCCAAAGCGCCAAGACCGGCAGCGAGATCAAGACCAGGCAGATGCCGACGTCGAAGATCAGCTGACCCTTGGACCGATGCAACGTGATAACCACGTCGTCCTTGAGATCTGGGTTGCTGTCGCCCTCGTCGTGGACGCGGGTGACGCTGGCATCCCACCCGTCCAGCCTGCCGGTGGCCTCGACGCGGGCGGCCGTCTTCTCCTTGTTGGCGCCGGATCCGGTGAACACATCGGCGGAGATGACCCCGGTTCGGTACGTATCGAACGGCCAGTTCGCGGGATCGCCGTGCGCCTCGATGGTGGTGCTCACCTGCGCGGGCGCTTTTCCTACCGGGTATTGCAGATCACCCAGGTCGTTGTCGGGATACAGCCGCACCGCCGCGTCGCTCGTCAACACGCCGAAGTTCTTGTCGTACAACGTGTCTTTGGGGTAGACCAGCACATTCACCGTCAACCGGTTCGCGACGGTGTCCAGCTTCTCCAGCCGAACCTGCACGACGCTGTCCTCGGCCTCGACCTTGCTCAGGTCCACCGCGGGCAGCGGGGGCGCCGACTTGGCCAACAGGTGCACGGCGATCAGCGACAGCACGTAAATGACGATGAGAGAGGCGACGATTCCGAACGCGATCGCGATTTGCCGTCCTCGTGCGCCGGTCGGTGCCGGCGGCGCCGGCGGACCGGCCGTCATTGGGGCATCACGCAGCGTGATGCTAGCAGCGCGATTCACACTTTTCGCGGATATCGATCCCGGTTTCACCGGCCGCCGGTTTGCTGCTCCGATGATGGAATCGGCGCCTTTTCGTGGGGCGGTGAGTCAGTCCCGCGAAAAGGCAAGTGCGACCTCAGTTTCCACGTCCACGTAGGGCCGGCCGGA
>DASTKA010000126.1:0-3899 GCA_035716165.1 Mycobacterium sp.
GGACTTCACCACCATGGCGGGCAGCATCGGGCCCGGCGGTAACTCCAAGCGGTACCGCATCGCCGAACTGGCTCTGCGCGACAAGATCCCGCTGGTGATGCTGCTCGAAGGCGCCGGCTTCCGTCCCGGCGGCGGGCACTACGGCCGCACCCCCACCGACCTACTGGCCCAGGCGCAGTGCTCGGGCCGCGTCCCGACCGTCGGTGCCGTACTCGGGCCGTCGGCCGGACACGGCGCGCTGGTGGCGCCGGTCTGCGACTTCCGGATCATGAGCAGACAGGGCGCGATCTTCACCGCCGGACCGCCGGTCGTCAAAGAGTCCACCGGAGAAGACATTTCGAAAGAAGACCTCGGCGGCCCGGATGTCGCTTTGCCCAGCGGGGTGATCCACAACGTCGCCGAAGACGACGAAGCGGTGCTCGACGACGTCCGGCGCTACCTGTCCTACTTCCCGCCGAGCGCATGGTCGTACCCGGCATCGTTGCCGCAGGACGAGGACAGCGCGCCACGTGCGACGCCGGAGCTGCTCGACATCGTGTCCCGCGACAACCGCCGCGTCTACGACATGCGCGCCGTGCTCGACGTGATCTTCGACCGGCCCGACTGGTTCGAAGTCCAGCCGCAATACGGCAAGGCGATGATCTGCGCGCTGGCCCATCTCGGTGGCCACCCGGTCGCGGTGGTGGCCAACCAGCCTCAGGTGCTCGCCGGGTCCATCGACGCCGCGGCCGCGGATAAGGCGGCGCACTTCATCCTGGTGGCCGACTCGTTCCACCTGCCCATCGTCTTCCTGGCCGACAATCCCGGCATGCTGCCCGGCAGCCGCTCCGAGCGCAGCGGCGTGTTGCGCGCCGGCGCGCGGATGTTCGCCGCGCAGACGGCCGCCAGCACGGTGAAGCTGCACGTGACGCTGCGCAAGGCATACGGGTTCGGCTCCATGGTCATGTCCCTGCTGGGTTTCGACAGCCAGTCGGCGACGTTCGCCTACCCCGGCGCGACAATGGGCGCCATGAGCGCGGCCGCGCTGGGCCGGGCGACGCACGCCGGTGAGGACGTCACCGCGAAGTTGCGTGAGGCCGAGTTACAGGCGTCCTTCCGGTCAGCCGAACACATGGGGTTCGACGAGCTCATCGATCCCCGCGAGACGCGGGACGCACTGCTCGCCTCGCTGAAGCGTGGCCTGTCCAGCAGGCAAGCCGCCGCCGAGCCGGTGACCCGGACCGTCATCCTTCCCTGAGGGCCCTCGCGAGACTGCAACTGCCGACGCCCCCTCTCGGGCGATGCGTCGCTAGTTGCAGTTTCGCGGTCAAACCGCGCGGTAGGCCGCGACGATCGGCTCCAGCTCGTCGGGGGTCGCACCGTGCATGATGACCGCGTCGGCACCGTAGTCGAATTCCTTGCGAATGCGGTCCACGCACTGCCGGGCCGACCCGGTGGCCGAGGGCTCCAGCCACTCGTCGGGAATCAGCGTTGCGATGTGCTCGATCTGCTCCGCCGTGCCCTTGTGATCGATCCCGCCCGCGATAGAGGTGACCACCGGGTCTTCGCGGAATCGTTGCAGCACAGCGGGATCCCAGTCGTTGGTGTTGACCAGCAGGTCGCCGTACCCCTGCAGGTAGGTGGCCAGACGCGCCACGGTCTTCTTCAGCCGTAGTCCTTCGGGGAGATGATCACCGACCGTGGCGAAGCACGACCACACCCGCACGCTGTCCGGGTCGCGGCCGGCCTTCTCCGCCGCCGACTTCACGGTTGTGACGCTGCGCTGCAAGGTTTCCGGAGTGAAATAGGTGTGCAGTATGACGTCGTCGAACACGCGCCCGCCGAGCGCGAGCGTCTTGGGCCCGAAGGCCACCAGGGCCAGCCGAATGTCTTCGTTGAAGTCGGGATCGAGGAACAGGATGGGGTACTTGCCCATCGGGCCGTCGTGGTTGAAGATCAGCTCGCCGTGCCACAGCCGCCGCATGACCTGGGCCCAGTCCTCCATCTGCGCGGTCGTCACCGCCGGAATGCCGAAGGCCCCGTAGATCGCGGCGATGCCGCGGCCGACGCCCAGGGTGAAGCGGCCGCCGGACAGGCGATGCATCGTGGTCGCCCACGACCCGGTGATCAGCGGATGGCGGGTGTTGTGATTGGTTGCGGCGGTGGCGATTTGCATCCGGTTGGTCACCGCGCAGGCCGCCCCGACCAGAGACGACGCCTCCTTGACGTTCCACCGCTCGGAGATGAAGCCTGTGCCGAAGCCGAGTTCCTCGCCGCGGCGGGCCTCGTCCATCAACGTCGCCGGGCCCTCACCGCCCGCCCCGGCCAGCAGGTAGAAGCCCAACTCGTCAAGAGTACGGTCACTCAATTCCAAACCCCTTGCTGGTAACCACAGTTCCAAACCTCGGTTATCTTGCCGCCGACGACGCGGAAGACCTCGATGCTGGCGATGTTGGCCTCGGTGCCGTCCTTGGTGGTGATCGTCGAGTCATAGACGATCGCCACGTGCTCACCGTCGTCGCCCTCGATGACGACGTTCAGGTCGAAGCGCAACGAATCCGCCATCTGCCACATGTCCGCCACCCGCTGGACCGCCTCCGCATGGGTCAGCGTGCGCGCCCCGCCGACCTCGTGCCGAATGACGGTGTCGGCCAACAACTCGTCGGCCAAATCGATGTTGCGCTCGTTCCACACGACGAGGTTGTAAAGCTCGACCACCGTTCGCGCGGTCCAGGTGGCTGCCATCAGTCGAGCACCGCGTCGCCCGCGTTCCGCGCGGCCACGTCGCGCAGAAATTGGTCGGTGATGCCCTGGACCCGCCGCGAGAAGATGTGGCCCACGTGGCTGCCGTCGTACCAGTACAGTTGGCCACCCCACCGTTCTTGCAGTGCGTTGGCGGGCTCGCGCATCGCCATCCGGTCGTGCCACGCCCCGACGATGAGCCGGCGCTCGGGCGGCGGAGCGGGAATGACCGCCAAGGGATCGATCACCGAGGTAAGCCGGGTGACCACCGGTGATTCCAGCAGCTCGCGGAATCCGTCGCGCGACGAGCCCCACCGCTGCAGGTGTCGCGCGATCATCGCGTTGAGGCCCAGGATCGGCGTGTAGAGGGCGACCGCATCAATCTGCTTCTCCAGGTGGGAAACCAGCGCCGCGACCGGGCTTCCCATCGAAATCCCCGCCACGACAACGGCGGTGGCTTGGGGCTGCACCCAGCGTACGACCGCGCGCACCTCGGATACCACGCGCATCATGCCCGCCACATTGCCCAGCGGATCCATGTCGGGATAGGCCGGCCATTCGCGTCGCCGGCAGCCGTGGCCGGGCTGCACCGGCATCGCGACGTTGAACCCCAGCTTGTGGTGGATGCGTCCGATCCGGGACAGCAGCAGGTCTTCGGTGCGGCCCTGACCGGCGCCGTGCACCCACACCAGCCACGGCCTCGGTCCGCCGGGGTGCCGGCACAGGTGCACCACCGCCCTCGCCGGGCCGCCCAGTCCGTCGGCCTCCAGCGTGGCCGGCAACGCCGGATCATGCTCGAAGACCATTCGCTCGTATGCAAGACCGGCGATGCTGCGCTTGTGAATCGAGGTCGACCGCAACGGTTTCGGGTCCGCGTGCGCCCGGTCAACACCCAGCGAGGAGAGCTCGTCGGCCGCCGCGGTACACCCGTCGAGCGGCCGCATCACGGCGGAACTTCTGCCCAGCAGGGAAAAACCGCTCAGCACAAGTTCATCGAGCATCGCCTCGCCGAACTGACGCGCGCCGCGGGGCGAGAACGGGGCCCAACCGGTCGACTCCTGCAGTCCGGCCACCGTGCGGGGCATCAGCATGCCCAATTCGCGGGCCACATCTTTGGCCAGGCTCAGCCCGCTCAATGCCGTCGCCATTCGCTCACCTTCACCAGCTAATCCAGTTTG
>DASTKA010000127.1:0-17063 GCA_035716165.1 Mycobacterium sp.
ATCGAGCGTAAGTCCAGATCCTGACAACCTGCGCCGCAGAGCACCCGCACGTCCGGCGCCGGGACGACGTTAAGCGTTGCTGGCTAGTACGCAAAGGGGGTGCTGTTTATGAAGCTGTGCATGGTGTGTGCATATCCGTCGACACCTGTGTTGAGCGGGGTGTGGAGAACCTGTGGATTAATTCGAGGCACTGCTACATCACTGCTGATAAGAGCAGTACATCGCATCGTGTTTCGTGTGGACAGGAATCTCTTCGGCGTGTCGGGCCAGGTTACTGCGCCGGGCGTGTTGGCTTTCCGCCGTGTTTTCCCAGCGTTACGGGTCGGTAAAGCGCACCCGCGAAATACACCCCAGAAATTGTTCGCCAGGGAGCACGTCCGCGATCCGCGCCGACAACGAGCGCTCGCGTGCCCGCAGCACAACGAAGCCCGGCGGCGGCCGATCAGGGCCACCGCCGGGAACGAGCAAATGTCGGGCGCTTAGCTCTGCGCGACCACCTCGAGCGCGACCTCGACGTCGACCTCGGGGTGCAGGTGCACCGCCACCGGGTGGGTCCCGACGGCCTTGATGTGCGACTTGGGCAGCCGCACGATCCTCTTGTCCAGGTTGGGCCCGCCGGCCTTCTTGATCGCCGCGACCACATCGCTGGCGGTCACCGAGCCGAACAGCTTGCCGGAATCGGCCGCGGTCTTCACCGGCAGCGGGACCGGGCCGAGGGCCTCGATCGCCGTCTTGAGTTCGTTGGCGTGCCCGAGGTCGCGCACCGCCTTGGTTTCGCGGGCCCGGCGGATATCGTCGGCCTGCCGCTGCGCGCCGCGGGAGGCGACGATCGCCAAACCGCGCGGGAGCAGGAAGTTGCGGCCGTAACCGTCCTTGACCTCGACAGTGTCGCCGACGGTACCAAGGTGGTCGACGTCAGCCGTCAGAATCAGCTTCATCGTTTCGTACTTTCGGTAGGCCTGCGGCGACTATCGCGCCGAGGAGGTAAAGGGCAGCAGCGCCACCTCGCGGGCATTCTTCACCGCGATGGCGATGTCACGTTGGTGCTGCACACAATTGCCGGTGACGCGACGCGCGCGGATCTTGCCGCGTTCGCTGATGTAGGTACGCAGCAGCGCGGTGTCCTTGTAGTCGATCGTTTGATCCTTCTTGGCGCAGAAGACACATTTGCGTGCCTTGACCGGCTTTTCCGGAGCCGGCCGCCGCTTGTTGGACTTGGCCATGTCTGTCTTTCTTTCCGTTCTCTATTACTGAAGTTTTCAATCAGAAGGGCGGTTCGTCGTCCCCGCCGCCGAACGAGCCCGATGCGGGCGCACTGCCCCACGGGTCGTCCGCGGGTGCGCTGCTCGCCGGCGCCGACTGCTGGCGTGATCCGCCGCCGCCACCGCCGAAGCCGCCGCCCCCACCGCCACCGCCACTGCGGCTGGCCTTGTTGACCTTGGCGGTGGCATACCGCAGCGAGGGGCCGATCTCGTCGACCTCGACCTCGAATACGGTGCGCTTCTCGCCTTCACGAGTCTCGAAAGAGCGCTGCTTGAGCCGGCCCGTGACGATCACCCGGGCACCGCGCGTGAGGCTTTCCGCGACGTTCTCGGCGGCTTCCCGCCAGATGTTGCACCGCAGGAAGAGCGCCTCGCCGTCTTTCCACTCCCCGCTCTGGCGGTCATAGATTCGAGGTGTCGACGCCACGGTGAAGTTCGCGACGGCGGCGCCCGACGGCGTGAACCGCAATTCGGGGTCGGCGGTCAGGTTTCCGACAACGGTGATATTGGTGTCACCAGCCACAATGTCCTCCTTGTTCCGACCTGTTCCTCGCCGCTCGGGTGGTGGGTGTCATGAGCGTACTTTCGCTGAGCTCTCCACAGCCTAGGCAGGTGCGCCGACGAGAAGCACGCGACGCAGCCAAGGCTGTTAGTGCTTGTCGGTGCGCATCACCTTGGTGCGCAGTACCGACTCGTTGAGGCTCAGCTGGCGGTCGAGCTCGGATACCGTCGCCGGCTCGGCCTTCAGGTCGACGACGACGTAGATGCCCTCGGCGTGCTTGGCGATCTCGTAGGCCAGACGGCGCCGGCCCCAGATGTCCACCTTGTCGACGGATCCACCATCCTTGCGGACGACGTTGAGGAACGTCTCCAGGGACGGGGCAACGGTGCGCTCGTCGAGCGTGGGGTCAAGAATGACCATGATTTCGTATGGACGCATGGAAACCTCACCACCTCCTCTGGTCTGTGCGGCCACGGACGTTCCGTGGCAGGAGGGTCGCCTGCGTCGGCAACCGCATCAGGCTACCGGATACCGGGCTGACCAGAAAAATCCGGCCGATTGGGCAACCGCGCTATCGCCGGGCGGCCAGGTATTCGGCCCGCGCCACCGTCGAACTCCTTCGATCCCGGCTACGCCGGCATCGTCGTCATCGGCGCGGGTCATGGCCTGGCGCCGCTTGCTACCGCGGGTTCCTCGTCGGCGTTATCGGGTGCCGGGACGGCAGAGCGGCGTGACCCGACCGGCCGCAACCGGTCCGGCAGCCAACCGGGCAGGGCATCGGCAGCGCGGTCGAACGGTCCGCCTGCGGGATCGTCCACCCGGCCGCCCCATCGCACCAAATCCTCACTGGGCCGGTATATCTGGCGAATCATCAGGACGCACAATGCGACGACCGCGATATCCCGCAGCAGCACGGTCGTGGTGAAGAACTGTTCCGGCAGGGAGCGGTTCGGGTTGCCGTACAGGTAATACATTCGCGGCACCCACACCAACGCGTCGACGGTCATCCACGCCAGCAACAGCCGGCGATGCGGCAGTGCGAGCACTGCCAGCGGCACCAGCCACAACGAGAACTGCGGGCTCCACACCTTGTTGGTCAGCAGGAAAGCCGCGACAACCAGAAACACCAGCTGCGCCACCCGTGGCCGTTGCGGGGCGGTCAACGCGATGAATGCGATTGCCGCACAACACGCCACGAACAACACCGCGACAACGGTGTTGAGCACCGTCGGTGGCTGCCAGAACCCGAGCTTGGAATCGAAACCCCGCCAGCCGGTGAACGATTTGATGACGTTGTACACCGAGTCCATGTCGTCGCCGCGGCGCGTGTTGAGCCGGAAGAATTCCGACCATCCACGCGGAAAGAACACCAGCACGGGCAGGTTCACCAACAACCAGGTCACCACTGCCGCCACAGCGGTCTGGACCCACCCACGCAGTCGTCCGGTCCGGATTCCCAGCAGCAATAGCGGGCCCAGGAACAGCAGCGGATACAGCTTCGCAGCCGCGCCCAACCCGATCAGCACCCCGGCCAACACCGGCTTTCGTCGTGCCCAGGCCAGTAGGCCGGCCATCGCGAATGCCGTTGCCAGCGCATCGAAATTGGTGAAGATCTGGAAAATCAAAATCGGCGAGCCCGCCACCAATGCGGCGTCCCAGATCCGTCGTCCGGCCAGGCCCGCGCTCGCCCAGACGGTGGCCAGCCAGGCCAACGCCAGCCCGAACGCGGCGATGTTGAAGAACATCACCACCTCGGCGACCACCGGAAGCGGGGCGAGCTTGCTCAGCGCGGTGTAGGTCTTCGCCAGCGCCATCGAGACGTACTGATAGATCCCGGTCAGGACCGGATACTCCATGTAGCGCACCGCAGGCCGGCCGTCGTAACGGATCTGCTGAGCACCTGCGGAGTCGGTCTCGACCCAGCTGGACTTGTACGGAAACTTGCCCTGGCTCAACAACTCTGCGCCGTAGAGCGGCACGGTGTCGGAGTAGCACAGCTCGTAATAGGCGCGTTGGTTGTCCCAGTTGGCCACGCGCTGATCGCCGGTCCCGGTGCCGGTGCTTTGCAGACAGGCCGCCTTGGTCGACCAGCCCAGCGCCAGGAAGACCAGCGCGATCAGGAACATCACCCGCAGCGGGGTCATCACCCGAGAGCGGCCGATCAGCGCATGCCGGCCCACCGGTCCCCCGACGACGTCGGCGAGCGCGGCGCCCAGGAAGTCGTTGCGACTCGGGCAATCTCGGTTGCCGGCGCTGCGCAGATCCGCTGCCAGCCGCTGCGGTGAAGTGGTGGCGCCGTGCTCCGCGGCGTCGGTCACGGTGGTGGCGGCGGCGCTTGGGGTCCACCCGGCGGGATGCCACCGCCCGGCGCGAAGCCACCACCCGGCGGGCCGCCGAACGGGCCGCCCGGTTCAGGACCACCCGGCGGGCCGCCGGGCACCGGTGGCCCCGCGGGCATCGTCGTGGGCGGACCGACCGGAATGGTGATGCCCGGCGCCACTTCGATGCTGGGCTGAATGACAGTCTCCGATGGCGGCGGGGGCGGCGGAGGCGCAGCCGGCACGCCCGCGTAACCGCCGATCTCCGTCGGCTTGGGGAAGGATTCGTTTGAGGTGCCCTTGAGCGCGCCGTCCATCGTGGACTTCCAGATGTCCGAAGGCAGCCCCGAGCCGTAAACCGGTCCGCCCGAAGCGTTTACCAGCGGGCTATCGCCTTTGGCGGTGCCCACCCACACCGCCGTCGACAGCGACGGTGTGTAGCCCACCATCCAGGCGTCCTTGTTCGAGCTGGTGTCACCGAGCTGGGTGGTGCCGGTCTTGGCCGCCGACGGCCTGCCGCCGGCCAGCGCGTGGCCGCGGGAGTAAGCCGCGATCGGGACCATGGCCGCGGTGACGTTGTCGGCAACGGCCTTGGGGACGCGCTGCTCGTTCTTGTTGTCGGAGTTGGCGGCGTCGAAGAGGACCTGGCCGTCGGAGTTGACGACCTTCTGCACGAAGTGCGGTTGGTGGTAGACGCCGGAGGCCGCCAGCGTGGCGTAGGCCGTAGCCATGTCGAACACCCGGGTTTGGTACTGGCCCAGCACAATTCCGTTGTTCGGCGGTCCGCCCTTGCCATCCTCGGACAGGGTGTGGTCCACACCGGGGAAGCTGGTCGCGATGCCGGCCTGGTGGGCTGCGTCGGCGACGGCCTGCGGGCCCCCCTTGAGTTTGAGCATCAGCCGGTAATAGGAGGTGTTCAGCGACATCTTCAGCGCTTGGGCGAGGTTACAGGTTCCGCAACTCTCGCCCTCGACGTTGGTGATTTTGATGCCATCGACCGTCAACGGTGAACTGTCCACCTGGTAGCCCAGGCCGATGCCCTGTTCGAGCGCGGCCACCAGTGCGAACACCTTGAACGACGACCCGGTTTGCAGCCCGGCCTGAGCGAAGTCGAACCCGTTGGCGTCGGTACCGCCGAAGTACGCGCGGATGGCGCCATCGTGCGGGTCGACAGAGACCGCGGCCGAGCGCATATCGGGATCCTGGCCGTCGAGGTACTTCGATACGGCCTTCTCCGCGGCCTGCTGGGCCTTCGGGTCGATGGTGGTGGTGACCTGCAGGCCCTGGGTGTTCAGGGTCCGTTCGTCAATGTTGAACAGCTCCATCAGCTCTCTGGTCACCTGACGCTCGATCAGCCCGTTGGGCCCGGTCGTCTGGTTCTGCGCGCGTGCCTCGTCAGGCGCCACGGTCGGTGGGAACTGCTGCGCGGAACGATCACTGGAAGACAGCGCCTTGGTTTCCACCATGCCGTCGAGCACCCATGCCCAGCGGGCGCGGGCGCCCTGCGGATCGATCGCCGGGTCGAGCGAGGACGGCCGCCGGATCAGCGCCGCCAGCAGTGCGCCCTCGGAGACGGTGAGCTGCTCGACCGGCTTGTTGAAGTAGGCCTTGGCGGCGGCCGAAATCCCGTAGGCCCCCCGCCCGAAGTAGATGATGTTCAGATAGGCCTGCAGCACATCGTCTTTGGACCACTCCCCCGACATCTTGGTGGCGATGACCAGTTCCTTGGCCTTACGCATCAGGCCGCTGACCCCATGCTGGGCCGAACCCACCAGTGCGTTTTTCACGTACTGCTGAGTGATCGTCGACCCACCCTGCAGGTCGCCGCTGCCGAAGAGGTTGTTGTTCACCGCGCGCATGAAACCGCTGAAATCGAACCCAGGGTTCGAGTAGAAATTGCGATCTTCGGCGGCGATCACCGCCTGGCGCACGTGCACGGGCACCTGGTTGATGTTGACGTCGACCCGATTGCCCTCCGGCGGGATGATTTTCGCGATCTCCGAACCATCGCTGGCCAGGATGGTCGACACCTGGTTGGTGCGAAGGTCGCCCGGCTTGGGAATGTCGACGATGAAGTACGCCATCGCGAACGTGACGATCGGCAGCAGCACCAGCACCGCCGCGCTGATGTACGCCCCCCGCCGCACCCAGAGCCAGTTGACCTGCTCTGTCCAGGCCCAGTCGCGCCACGGTGGGCGGGGCCCCCCGCCGGGACCGCCGGATCCGCCCGGGCGTCCTGGCCGCCGCGGCGGTGGGGGCGGTCCGCCCGGCGGGCCGCCGCCGAGGCTTGCCCGACCGTGCCGGCCGGAGGTCGGCGCACGGCTGTCCATCGCGGCCTTGACCTCGTCGAGCGCATCGCGTCGTAAGGGCGTCGACGGCGGGCCGGCCAACGCCGCTTTGACTTCTTCGATGGGATCAGCGCGTCGGGGTGCCCGGTCGCCCTTGACCGGCGGCAGGATCGTCGTCATCCGATCGTCGGGCGGGGCCTGGCGGCGACGGTTGATCGTCGGCGGCGCCTCCCGGCGTTCGGGGCCCCGAGGATCGCCGCCCGGCCGGCTGGGATTCGGACGCTCGTTTGGATTCTTGTTGCCTACACGCTCAGTCCCTGGGCCACGCGGGTCACCGGACGAAGGGGTGTGGCGTCCTTCGTTACTCAATGGCCGTGCGGGCGTTGTTGGGCGCCGTCCGTGTGCGTCCGGTGCCTCTGGGCGGAGGGGCCGTGCGCGCCGCACCGAGCACATATGACTTGACGAGATGGTTCCAGCTGCAGGTCCGGCATACCTCCACCACGTGGACGGCGAACTCCTCGAACCGGGTCGCCAGCATCACCAACTCTTCGGCCGTGCGCGCCGAGCCCGACACCGCACCGAGGTGTTCGCCGAACACCCACGACACCAGCGTCAGCTGCTCCTTGCGGCAGATCGGGCACATGACCTGACTCGGCTTCCCGTGAAACTTGGCGGCGCGCAGCAGATACGGGTTCGCGTCACAAACCTCGGACACTCCGGTGCGGCCCGAGTACACCTGGGCCAGCAGTGAGCGCCGCCGAAGCGCGTAGTCCACCACTTGTCGCTGCAGTCGCACGCCCACCAGAGTACGTCGCCATCCCGAGCAGGGATACGCAACCAAACCGTGGCGGTCCGTACCGGGTGATCGAGGCGCCAAATCGCGACGGGACTTCTACGATCATCCCCGTGGCGAAATGGCTGGGGACACCGCTGGCCGGTGGGCTGACGACGACTACCCGCGCCAAGGACAGCGACCGCCAAGACACCTGCACTCTGCTCGACGACGCCCTCGCCGACGGCGAGCTCTCCGCCGAAGAGCACCGGGAGCGGGTCGGTGCGGCCACCAAGGCCGTGACGCTGGGCGACTTGCACGCGCTGGTGAACGATCTGCAGACCAGCGCCGGAAAGCAACTTCCTGCCCTCGACTCGCGACCGAAGGTGCCCCGGGTCGGCGGGTGGGGCGTGCTGGCCGCCGCTTTCGTCGTGTCGGTGCTACTCGGAGTGGGCATCGGCTGGGGCCTGTACGGCAACACCCGATCGCCGCTGGACTTCACCACCGACCCGGGAGCCAAGCCGGACGGAGTCAGCGCCGTGGTGCTGACGCCGCCCACCCAGCTGCACTCGGTCGGCGGGCTCACCGGGCTGTTCGAGCAGATGCGCACACGATTCGGGGACACCGTCGGCTACCGGCTGGTGATCTACCCCACCTATGCGGCCTTGGACCGTCCGGACCCCTCCGACGACCGCCGGGTGCTGGCCTATACCTACAGGGGCGGGTGGGGTGACCCGACCGGCTCGGCCAAGAGTTCCTCGGACGGTCCCGTCGCGGTCGACCTGAGCAGATTCGACGTCACGAAGACCGTCGGGATCATGCGCGGCGGCCCAGAAACGCTGCACATGAAGCCCTCCGACGTCAAGACCTCGTACCTGATCGTCGAGCCGGCGACCGACCCAACCACACCGGGAGCGCTCTCGCTGTCGCTGTACGTCTCCAGCGACTACGGCGGCGGGTACATCGCCTTTGCGGGAGACGGCACCGTCAAGCAGATGAGTCTGCCCACGTAAGGGCCGGTCACGCGGCATTAATCACAGCGTCCGCTGTGACGAACGGCAAACCAACACTTGGTGGTGTTGTGGCTAATATATCGAGGCGATACGATTGCGCGAGGCGTCGAACCGTCGTAACCAGCCATGCAAAGGGGGTGAATCGATGCTGGAGCTTGCCATCCTGGGCCTCCTGATCGAATCGCCCATGCACGGTTACGAGTTGCGCAAGCGGCTGACCGGTCTACTCGGTGCGTTCCGGGCGTTTTCCTATGGATCGCTCTACCCGGCCCTGCGGCGCATGCAGGCCGAAGGGTTGATTGCCGAGAACGCCGCCCCGGCCGGCACGCCGGTCCGGCGGGCCCGGCGCGTTTACCAGCTGACCGACGAGGGCCGCCGGCGCTTCGGTGAGCTGGTGGCGGACACCGGTCCGCACAACTACACCGACGACGGCTTCGGGGTACACCTGGCGTTCTTCAACCGGACTCCGGCAGAGGCGCGGATGCGCATTCTGGAAGGGCGCCGCCGTCAGGTCGAGGAACGGCGGGAAGGTCTGCGCGAAGCGGTTGCGCGGGCCAGTAGCTCGTTCGACCGCTACACCCGTCAGCTTCATCAATTGGGGCTCGAGTCCAGTGAGCGCGAAGTCAAGTGGCTCAACGAGCTCATTGCTGCGGAGCGGGCTATGCCCGGCCTCTCCGAGCAAACGTAAACCCCTGTACGAACCCAGCATCCCAGTCAGAGGTTAGAGGTTAGGAGAACGCCCTTATGAGTGAGAAGAACGCGCCACAGGCGTCGACGGAGGTACGAGTCGCCATTGTCGGCGTCGGTAACTGCGCGTCTTCGCTGGTTCAGGGCGTGCAGTACTACTACGACGCCGACGCGGACAGCACCGTGCCCGGTTTGATGCACGTGAAGTTCGGCCCGTACCACGTCCGCGACGTGAAGTTCGTCGCCGCGTTCGACGTGGACGCCAAGAAGGTCGGGTTCGACCTGTCCGAGGCGATCTTCGCGTCGGAGAACAACACCATCAAGATCGCCGACGTGCCGCCCACCAACGTGACGGTGCAGCGCGGCCCGACGCTCGACGGCATCGGTAAGTACTACGCCGACACCATCGAGGTGTCCGACACCGAGCCGGTCGACGTGGTCCGGGCGCTGCGCGAGGCGAACGTCGACGTGCTGGTGTCCTACCTGCCGGTGGGCTCGGAAGAGGCCGACAAGTTCTACGCCCAGTGCGCCATCGACGCGGGCGTGGCGTTCGTCAACGCGCTGCCGGTGTTCATCGCCTCGGACCCGGTGTGGGCCAAGAAGTTCGCGGACGCCGGTGTGCCGATCGTCGGCGACGACATCAAGAGCCAGGTCGGCGCGACCATCACCCACCGCGTGATGGCCAAGCTGTTCGAGGACCGCGGCGTGCAGCTGGACCGGACCATGCAGCTCAACGTCGGCGGCAACATGGACTTCCTCAACATGCTCGAGCGCGAGCGCCTCGAGTCCAAGAAGATCTCCAAGACGCAGGCCGTGACCTCCAACCTGCAGCGCGAGTTCAAGACCAAGGATGTGCACATCGGCCCGTCCGATCACGTCGGCTGGCTCGACGACCGCAAGTGGGCCTACGTGCGGCTCGAGGGTCGCGCGTTCGGTGACGTGCCGCTGAACCTGGAGTACAAGCTCGAGGTCTGGGACTCGCCGAACTCCGCGGGCGTCATCATCGACGCGGTGCGCGCCGCCAAGATCGCCATGGACCGCGGCATCGGCGGCCCTGTGGTGCCGGCGTCGGCCTACCTGATGAAGAGCCCGCCGCAGCAGCTGCCCGACGACATCGCGCGCACACAACTCGAAGAGTTCATCATCGAGGGGTAACTCTTCCGAATACATCGATCGGGGGGTGGGGTCCGCACAAGTGGACCCCACCCCCCATCGTTTCGGCTCTGTACACAATGCTGTGCAGCTGCTTAGCATCATGTCTCGATGACCGTGCACCCCGCCGCGTTCCTGCGCACGACCCTCCCCCTGGACCTGTCCCGGCTCGCAGAACTGGACAGCGGTCGGTACCACTCCATCTGGCTCCCCGATCACCTGGTGAGCTTCTGGCCCGACTCGATCTGGACGCCCGAATTCACCGATCTGGCCACGGCTTCCCCCTCGCCGCACCGTCACCTGGACGGGCTCGCGGTGGCGGCCGCGGCGGCCGTTCTGACCGAGCGGGTTCCTCTGGTCAGCGCCGTGGTCGATACCGTGCGCCGCCACCCCGTGCTGCTCGCGCAGACGGCGTTGACCATCGATCACCTGGCCAAGGGGCGCTTCATTCTCGGGCTGGGCAGCGGCGAGAGCGAAAACACGCTGCCCTACGGCTTCGATTTCTCGCGCTCGGTCAGCCGTTTCGAGGAGGCCCTGGCGGTGATCCAGTTGCTGTGGCGCAGCGACGGCCCGGTCGACTTCGACGGCCAGTTCTATTCGCTACGCCACGCCCGATTGGACACCGAGCCCTACGGGGGCCGGGTGCCCCCGATCTGGATCGGCGCCAGCGGCCCGCGGATGCTCGACATCGCCGGCCGCTATGCCGACGGATGGTGGCCCGCGGGCGCGTGGACTCCAGAGCACTACGCCCAGATGCTGGCCGCGGTGCGCGCCTCCGCGGAACGCGCGGGCCGCGATCCGCTGGCCATCACGCCGTGCTTCATCCAGGTCTGCCTGATCGGCGCGGATGACGGGGCCCTGGCCGACATCCTGCAGGCTCCCCTGGTCAAGGCTTTCCTGCTGCAGGTCTCCGCAAAGACGTTGCGCGACTTCGGCTTTGATCACCCCATGGGCGACGCCTGGAGGGGTTTTCAGGACATCGACCCGGCCGTACTCACCCGGGAGCGGATCGTGGAGTTTCTGGACGGCGTGCGCCCCGAGATGGTGCTGGCCGTCGTGCCGCATGGCACACCCAAAGAGGTCGCCAAAATCGTCAAGACATATGTGGACGCGGGCCTGCGCGTGCCGAAGATTCTCGACTACGGCGCCATGGCCGGCTTGCACTACGCGCAGGCTTCGGCCGCGAATGTCCTTGCGGCGGAAGATGAACTCGTACGGTTATGCGGAGGCCCGTCGTGACAATCCGGTTGGACGCCGCGGAGATGCTCGCCGCCGCAGAGGCGGAAACCGGGCTGTGCGATTACGGCGATCCCACGCTGCCGGAACGCTTCGCCGTCGCCGTCGACCACCTGAACGGTCTCGGCATGGACGCCGATGGCCGCTTCGAGGCCGCGCAGGTGTGTCGCTGGCTGCTGACGTCGCGTCTGGAACTCATCGAGGACCGCAACCGCTACCCGATCGGCGCTGAAGTGATCGAGGCGCCGATGTTCGTCACCGGTGAACCTCGCTCGGGGACAACGCTGATGCACGCTTTGATGTCGGTCGACCCGCAGGCCCGGGCGTTGCGGTTCTGGGAGGTGATGTATCCGTCCCCGCCGCCGGGACTGGCGGCACCCGATGACGACCGCCGGGCGCGGGCCGACGCCGACTGGCGCGAGATCAACGCCAAGATGCCGAAATGGCTGCACAGCCACCCCTACAACGACATGCTGGGCGACGGCCTTCCCGAAGATGAACGAACCTGGGCGTTCGACTTTCGGGTGATGACCCCCACCGCGTGGTGGCGGGTGCCCATGCAGTCGCTGGTCGGCGGTCTGGCCACCGACCCGGCTGCGCAATACCGGTTGCACAAGGCCATGCTGCAGCAGCTTCAATACAAGCGCCCGCGAAAGTACTGGGTGCTGAAGGGCTTTCACGGATTCAGGCTCCAGGAGATGTTCGACACGTATCCCGACGCCACTCTGGTCTGGCTGCACCGCGATCCGGTTCAGGTCGCCGCGTCGCGCACCATGATGATGGCCGACATTGCCGACGGCATGGTCGGCGATGTCGACCTGCATGCCTTGGCGAAGATGCATCTGGAGTTGACGCGGGCCGGCGTCGCCAACACGATGAGCAATCCCATGGTCGACGATCCACGCATTCTGCACATCCGCTACGCCGACTTCATTGCCGACCAGGTGGGCACGGTGCGGCGCTACTACACATTCGCCGGCCGACGGATCACGGCCGAAGCCGAATCCGCCATGCGCGCTTACCTTGCCGACAATCGCGGCGACCGCTACGGCAAGTTCCGTTACTCCACACAACTGCTCACCGACATCGGCGAGGACCTCGATGCGCTGCACGCCGAATTCCGGCCGTTCCGCGAGCGATTCGGCGTCGACATCGAGAACCGCGGCTGACATGGCGACGGCGCACAAACGGCTCTCGGTGCACAATGTCACGTTCTATGGTGAACCACTGTCCGCGCTGGAGGCGCACTGGGCGGCGCTCGGTGTCTCACGGCTGAGCATCCTGGACAGCCAACTGCTCGATCCGGTCTTCCCGAAACTGTTGCAGCGCAACGACTACACCGTGGAGTCGGTGTGCCACGTCTTCGGCGGTGGCCGGCTGGATGGAGGGGCTGAGGCCGCGCGCGACGCGCTGCTGGCAGTGATCGACGGCGCGGCCGGTGTGAATGCGCGTGTCGTCTACATGCTGACCGGCGGTCGGGGCGCAATGACCTGGGCGCAGGCCGCCGATCGCTTCAGCGCCATGATCGCGCCCTGCGTCGAGCACGCGAAGCGGGCGGGCGTGGCGCTCGCGATCGAGAACGCCTCCAGCCTCTACGCCGACATTCATCTCGCCCACACCCTGCGCGATACCATCACCCTGGCCGAGATGAGCGGGCTTGGCATCTGCATCGAGCTGTTCCACTGTTGGGCGGAGGGCGATTTCGAGGCGATGGTGCAGCGGGCGTTGCCACGAACCGAGCTGATCCAGCTCAGCGACTACGTGCTGGGCGACCGCGCGCTCCCGGGCCGCGCGGTGCCCGGCGACGGCGCGATCCCGCTCGAGGCGTTCGTCGCCCTTGCTCTAGCCGGTGGTTACGCCTACGGATTCGACTTGGAGCTGGTCGGTCCCCGCATCGAAGCGGAGGGCCGATTGCAATCCGCGCGGCGCGCATGTGACGTCGTAGGCGCGATGCTGCACAGATTGGGTGCGTGACAATGGGTTTCGGCGACGGCTCCGACGACGCGGCGCTGCAATCGGCGTGGGCCGAATTCTGCGCCCGGCTGCAGCGCGCGGGAGAACGAGCCTTCAAAGACGCCAACCCCGCCGCCGCACTGCAACGCGCTGACGCCTACCGCTTCCTCACCCAGAACCTGGGCCAGGCCTTCGATCTGGCGCTCGAAACCCGCGACACCGGCTACCCGGTGCTGCACACCTTCTGCGGCCCGACCCGCAAGCTCGGCGGCGACTGCGCCGACTTCACCTATCAACAAGCATGGATCGACGGACACACGACCTACCGGCTCACCGGCACCCGCGGCACCGCACGCTTCTTCAACGTCACGGTGCAGGGGCGGCGCACGCCCGGGCCGGGCGTCTTGCATGAGCCGTTCGGCGACACACCGCAGGCCAACCTGCTCGGCCATCAACTCGATGTCGGCGAAGACGGGCAGTTCGAGCTCTACATCGGAGGCCCCGAACGTGGGCCGAACTGGCTGCCCACCACGCCCGAGTCACGAAAGCTGTTCATCCGTCAGGGGTTTGACCGCTGGGACGAGTCGCCGGCGCAAATGCGCATCGAACGCGTCGACATGGCCTCCCCCAAGCCGCTGCCCACGCCCGCCGACATGGTCGCGGCGATGCGCTGGGCCGGTGATTTCGTCACCGGCCTGATGTCCGATTGGCCCGAATTCCCCTTCACCTACGGCGGCGTCGACGCCGCGCACCCGAACACGTTCCCGCGCGTCGGAGCGACCGACGCCGACAACAAGCGCGGCCGCGCCGCCGCCAACATGTATTGGGAGCTGGCGCCCGACGAGGCGCTGATCGTCGAATTCGCCGCCCACGACGGGCTGTGGATGTTCACCAACATGGGCGTCTTCTTCAACAGCATGGACTACCTCTACCGCCCGGTGAGCTACACGCCGAGCCGCACCAAGATCGATGCCGACGGCCGTATCCGCCTGGTTATGGCTCACCGTGATCCCGGCGTGCACAACTGGCTGGACACCCAGGGCTTCGAATGCGGCAACCTGACCTACCGGCACATGCTCGAGGGCGAGCCCGCCATGCTGGACACCCGGGTGGCCAGGCACGGCGAACTCCTCGGCGCCCTGCCGAAAGACACCACCATGGTGAGCGCCCCGCAGCGCGCCGCCGCGATGTGGGAACGCTTCCATGGCATTCGCCGGCGTTATGTCTTATAGCTGATGGTGGCCAGGTCTAGGGTCAAAGATCGTGACCGAGATGTCCGAAGACGAACTGGCCGAGCTGTCCGAATTCTCGCTACTGTCCGAAAACGCCGAGCAGGCCGGCGTCTCCGGCCCACTTCCCGAGGCCCGGCGCGTCGAGTCCGGCACGGGCGAAAGCAAAATCAGCGCCTTGCGCTGGGGCAGCACTGCCCCGCGCATCGTCTTCTTCCACGGCGGCGGGCAGAATGCGCACACCTGGGACACCATCGTCGTCGGGCTCGGCGAGCCCGCGCTGGCCGTCGACCTTCCCGGCCATGGCCACTCCGCCTGGCGCGAGGACGGCGATTATTCGCCGCAGCACAATGCCGACACCTTGCTGCCGATCCTGCGCGAGCACGCCGCGTCTGCCGACCTGGTCGTCGGCATGTCGCTGGGCGGGTTGACGGCGATCCGGCTGGGCGCGGTGGCGCCCGAGCTGGTCGACGAGCTGGTGCTGATCGACGTCACCCCATCGGCGCTGCAACGGCATTCCGAGATGACCAAGGAGCAGCAGGGCACCGTCGCGCTGATGCACGGGGAGCGCGAGTTCCCGAGCTTCCAGGCGATGCTCGACTTGACCGTCGCCGCGGCACCGCACCGCGAGCTGAAGGCGCTGCGCCGCGGGGTGTTCCACAATTCGCGCAAGCTGGAAAACGGCCAGTGGGCGTGGCGCTACGACGCCATCCGCACCTTCCCCGACTTCGCCGGCCTGTGGGAGGACGTCGACGCCTTGTCCGCACCCGTGACCCTGGTGCGCGGTGGCTCATCGGGTTTCGTCAACGACGAGGACGCGGCCGAGCTGAGCCGTCGCGCAAAGCATTTCCGCGCAGCGCACGTGGTGGAGAATTCGGGACACTCCGTGCAGAGCGACCAGCCTCGCGCGCTGATCGACATCCTGCGTGGGGTCCTCGACGCGCGCTGAACCTACGGTGGGGAGATGACTTCTCAGTTTCCGATCCGCATCGGTGTCCAGCTACAGCCGCAACACGCTCCGCAGTACAGCCAGATTCGCGACGCCGTGCGCCGCTGCGAAGACATCGGCGTCGATATCGCTTTCAACTGGGACCACTTCTTTCCGCTCTATGGCGACCCCGACGGGGCACATTTCGAATGCTGGACGATGCTCGGGGCCTGGGCGGAGCAGACGTCGCGTATCCAGATCGGCGCGCTGGTGACGTGCAACTCCTATCGCAATCCGGAGCTGCTCGCCGATATGGCTCGCACGGTCGACCACATTTCCGACGGCCGGCTCATCTTGGGCATCGGTTCGGGTTGGAAACAAAAGGACTACGACGAGTACGGCTACGAATTCGGTACCGCAGGCAGCCGCTTGGACGACCTGGCGACTGCACTGCCCCGGATACAAACTCGGCTGACCAAACTGAACCCGGCTCCCACCCGCGACATCCCGCTCCTGATCGGCGGCAAGGGCCCGCGTAAGACGCTGCGGATGGTCGCCGAATACGGCGACATCTGGCACGGCTTCACCACCGTCGAGACCTACCCGGGCGCCGCGGCCGTGCTGGAGGAACATTGCGCCGCGGTCGGGCGCGATCCGTCCACCATCGAAAGGTCGGCCGGCGTCGAGAACAACAGCGGTGTTCGCCGCGGCGAGGGCCTCGACGGGTTGATCGCCAACGCCGAAGGCCTCGCCGCACTTGGGGTGACACTGCTGACGGTGGGTGTCAATGGTCCGGACTACGACCTGACCGCCGCCGAAGCGCTGTGCAAATGGCGCAATAGCGGTTAACCGGCCGCGCGTTCATCAGGTTCATCGGCCAAATACCCAAACACACGGGCCAATTCATGAGAAACTCGCACCGCCGGTTGGCCGAACCCAGGGTGAAAGAGGCTCCACAAAAAGATGCCGAAGAAATACGGGGTCAAAGAAAAGGACCTGGTTGTTTCGCACATCCTCCATCTGTTGTTGACCGGCAAGTTGCGCAGCGGGGACCGCGTCGACCGCAACGAAATTGCGTTGGGCTTGGGAGTCAGCCGGGTGCCTATTCAAGAGGCGCTGGTCCAACTCGAACACGACGGCATTGTGTCCACGCGCTACCACCGGGGCGCCTTCGTCGAGCGGTTCGACGAAGCCACCGTCCTCGAGCATCACGAGCTCGACGGACTGCTCAATGGGATCGCGTCCGCACGCGCGGCCACCAATCCCACGCCCCGAATCCTCGGCGAGCTCGATACGCTCATGCGCTCGCTGCGCACCGCCAAGGATTCGCGGGCCTTCACCGACATCGCGGCCGAATATCGGCGCACCGTGAACGACGAGTACGCCGGACCGCGGCTGCACGCCACCATCCGGGCCTCGCAGAATCTCATCCCCCGCATGTTCTGGACGACCTATCAGAGCGGGCGCGACGAGATGCTGCCGTTCTACGAAGACGAGACCTCGGCAATACACCGGCGCGACCCCGAAGCCGCGCGGGTGGCGTGCGTCGGCCGTTCCCATCTGATGGCCCAGTCCATGCTTGCCGAGCTATTCCGGCGGCGGGTCTTCTCGCCGCCCGACGACGTCGATAGGGACGTTCCGGCCCCACTGCAGGTGGTCGCCGACGCGAATACGATCTGCGGCGAAGCATCCCTGGCGCATTGAACCGACTCTGCCGGGCCGC
>DASTKA010000128.1:0-3785 GCA_035716165.1 Mycobacterium sp.
TCGTACCAGTTATGCGGTACCCGGCCGCGCGGCCCGGGGACCGACTGGTCCGCAGGCCTGCTCTCGGGTGGCGCCAGCTCGGGGCCGTCGTAATAGTCGTTGTCCTCGTAGTTCCAGAACCAGTCCTCGCCGGGCTCGAACGACCGGATTATCGGGTGCCCCGTCTGCTGCCAATGCTTGGTCGCATGACGAGACAGTGAGTCGTCGCAGCAACCGATGTGCCCGCAAGCCGCGCAACGCCGCAAGTGCACCCACCAACCACGCACCTCGTCGCACTCGACGCAACCCATACCGCTCGGCGGCACCGAAGGGTCGACCGGAGCAGTCATGAGCACACCCTCTTCCTCACTATGGCCACCGCTGGAGCGTCTGCGCGGGGATGCTACCTGCCTGTCCGTCGCGCCGGCATCACGGTGAATCTTTACGGTCGGCCACTCGCGCGAATTGGCTGCGATACTTTCCACGTGGAACCCAACAACCTCGGCCGCCTGCTGATGCGGGCCGCGCCTGTTTTCAATGCGCCGATAGCCGCGCTGGCCAACTCGCGTCGCTTCGGCCGGCTGATCAATCGCAACATCACGATGCTGACTTACACGGGCCGACGGTCCGGCCGCACGTACAGCATCCCGGTGGCTTACCGCCGTTCCGGCGGCGACATCGTCATCAGCGTCAACATGCCGGACGCGAAGACGTGGTGGCGGAACTTCCTCGACGCCGGTGGGCCCCTGACGCTGCGGCTTGACGAGGCCGAACGCTCGGGACACGCCGTCGCCAAGCGGGACGAAAAGGGGGCTGTAACCGTTACGGTGCGACTCGCCGAGCCGAGTTCATGAATTCTCGGCTCAAGGGAACCGGTGCTGGCGCCATCGCGCGAAAGATGTTTCGCTGCAAGCACATATGAATGCGGGAACGACGGCGTCAAGCCCTTGCGCGGCGGGCCAGTTTCGCGGGTTGGTCGATGATGAGGGCCTTGCCATGCTGTCGGATCCAGCCGCGCTGAGCGAAGTCCGACAGCGCCTTATTGACCGTTTCACGCGACGACCCGACGAGTTGAGCGAGCTCCTTCTGCGTGAGGTGGTGCTCGACCACGACCGATCCGCCGTTGCTGGTGCCGAATCGCATTGCCAGGTCGAGGATTTGCTTGGCCACCCGGGCGGGGACATCGGTGAAGATCAGGTCAGTCAGGGCGTTATTGGTATGCCGGAGCCGGCGCGCCAACACCCGCAGCAGCTGCTCTACGATTTCGGGTCGTTCGACGATCCATGTCCGTAACGCGTGACGATCCATCCTGACGGCTTTCACCTCGGTCAGGGTGATCACCGTAGAGGTTCGGGGTCCGGGGTCGAACAGCGCCAGTTCACCGAACACATCCCCGGGGCCCAGCACCGCGAAGACCGTCTCGCGACCGTCCGCTGTCTGATGACGAATCTTCACCGAGCCCGACAAAATCACGTAGAGGTCGTCACCCAACTCGCCTTCGACGAAGACGGTGCGCCTGCGCGGAAACACCACGTGCTCCAGGTGGCGAGCCAACGCATCCACGGCATCAGGAGCGATCCCCTGGAAGATGCCGGCCCGCGCCAATACTTCGTTCACGCCGCCCCTTTCAACGCGTTTCGCACGGCGTTTGCGGGCACTAGGCGCTGCTCCGAGGTGGGAGCGTCTTAGCTCGCGTTCCAGACTTTACACCAGGGCACGGAATCGTAACTCGCAGCAGGTCATGCGCGAGAAACGCTTGAAAGCCGAGCGGGTTGCTCAGGCGGCCGGCGCGGTCACGAACGAACCGATGGTCACCTCGGAGTACATGTTCCCGCACGCATCGCAATGAACCTGATACTCGAGCCCGTCGTCATCACGCTCCAGAAACCGGTACTGGGCCCACGCCATGCAACGTGGGCACCGCGCACGACCGTGCTCGATTGCCATTCGCCAACCCCTCACTCGCCACAGACACACTGCGAGTACCCGATGCCAAGCCGGGCTAACCATCGAGTGGTTGGCGGTTAGTAGTTCAATCCCGAGAACATGACTCGGCCCGGATCGTATTTCTGCCGCACGGCGCTCAGCCGGGATAAGTTCGGGCCGAAGTAGCGCGACGGCGACTGGTTGGCCTCGATGTAATTCACATACCCACCAACCGAATACTGTTGCACCGCTTGATGTGCCGTGTTGAGCCAATTCGTTGCGGCCGCGGGATCGCCCGTCTCCACATACCACTGCACCAGCGCCGACTGCCGGCGCCACGGAAAGGCGGTGGCGCCGGGCGCCACGGTGGCGAGGGCGCCGTCCAGAGCGTGCATGATGGCCAGCATGCGGCCGGCGCCGCGAGGAAAGGCGTTGACCGCCGAGGCGATCCCTTGTGCCACGCCCGCGTCGACGGTGGCGAAGACGTCAGACCCACCGACGTACCCGAGCGGCGAGGGGTTGAGGTTGCCGACGGCCAGATAGTTCACCAGATCCAGGTAGTTGAAGGTGTGATTCTCGGTGCCCGACGGCTGCAGTCCCACCGCCTGGGTGATTGCGGCCGCGGCGCTGTTACCCGATCCGGCCGGGCAGGTCGCCAGGATCCGGCAGTGCATGCCCATCGAGTCGACGGTGGCGTCCGCCAGCGCCCAGTGGTTCTGGTCGGCGGTGCGCAGCCAGTTCTGCCAACCGACAAGGACCTGCGCGAACGACTGCGGCGGGAAGTTGAGGTTGACGACGTCGACATCCTTGGCGGGGAACGTGGCGAAGGTCAGCGAGGTCGTCACACCGAAGTTGCCGCCACCCCCGCCGCGTAGCGCCCAGAACAGGTCGGGGTTGCTGGCGGCGGACGCGGTCACCGACTGACCGCTGGGCACGACCACCGACGCGGACGTCAACTGGTCACATAGCAGGCCGGCATGCCGCGATTGGGCACCCATGCCGCCGCCCAACGCGTGCCCCGCTGCACCGACCGAGGGACAGGTGCCGGTCGGGACCCCGCGGCCGGCCGCGGCCAACGTCCGGTGCATCGTGTACAGGCTCGTGGCGGGCGTCACCGTCACCTGCCCCGTAGCCGCGTCGTAGTTGGCATCCCCGGGCAGTTGGCGCAGGTCGAGCACCATCGCTCCGTTTGCGGTCGACGCGCCGATGTAAGAGTGCCCACCACTGCGCGGGGCGACCTTGAGGTTGTGGGCGGCCGCGAAGGCCATCGCCTTCTGGACGTCGGCCGCCGATGTTGGAGTGACGACCGCCGCCGGTGTCAACCCGTTGTAGTTGGTATTGAAAACCTGTTTGGCCCCGGCGAATTGGGGGCTGTCCGGAAGCAACACCTTCCCGCCGAGGGCGGTGGATAGGCCCTCCCAACCGGTAGGTTTCGGATCGGCAGCGACCCGGGGGGCCCCGAGGACCGCGCCGGTGGCCAACGCTCCAACAGCGCCCCGCAGAAACGCCTGCCGCGAGATTTCACGCGCCATCGTCGGACTCCCGCGATTGCGTCATGCCCCGAATTGTCAACCACGAGAACCGTGGTGCCGCACGACGTGTCGGGGGGTAACCGAAACGTGCTCGAACCGTTACCGCACCCTGCGCGCGCTTCGAGTTCAACAGTCGCCGACACTCACGGACTAGCCTTGGCTCGAATACCCCGCACGAGTACGGTGGCGCCATGAACGCGGCGGTACAGCGGGCTTCATTCGCCAGGTCACAATGTTGCATGCCGTGATCGGCGAAACGCCGCTGCGCTGGGCCGTTACGCTTCTTTTCGCCGTCAGCGTCGCGATGTACGCGTATCTTTTTGTCGCACAACGTGATCGATGGACGGG
>DASTKA010000129.1:0-5386 GCA_035716165.1 Mycobacterium sp.
CCGGCCCGACTACGGTCAAGCGCGAGATCGCGCGTTCGCCTTGCTTCCGTTCCGTCCACCGGAACACGTTGTCGAGACGCTGCATTCACGCAGGGAAACGCTCGGCGTCAATTACGGCACGGTGCAGCAGTCACAGATCGAATCCTTCGCGCCGGTGGTCACCCGGCTGCACGGACGGTGAGCCTTGACCACCGCGATCGGAGGTGCAAGCATGTCAGCTACCCGGTTTGGGCGATCGCTCAAACAAGCTCGCTGACAGTTTGTCGGGAATGAGACGGCTCAGTTGCTGTACCTGCTTTATTCGATGATCCTGGTCTTCTATGCCGTCAACGTGTTCAAGCAGAACCGCATCCCCGATTGCGGCGCGGCGTTCTTTGACATGGTCGCCGAACCAGTTCCCTGACAAGGCCTGTGATAAGACGACACCGTGACCGCATCACACCGACCGAAGGCGCGTGACTCGACCACTCGCGACATGCTGGTGGCCGCGACGAGTCAAGTCATGCTCGAGGAGGGTTATGCCGCGGCCACGTCACGGCGGGTAGCGGCCAAGGCCGGTGTGAAACCGGCCTTGGTGCACTACTACTTCCCCACGATGGACGAGTTGTATCTGGCAGTCTTTCGTCGCGGCGCCGCGATCTACCTGGAGCGCCAGCAGGAGGCGTTGGCCTCCGATCGCCCGTTACACGCCTTCTGGGACACGCTGATCGAGCCCAAAGACACCCGGCTGCTCCTGGAGTTCATGGGGCTTGCCAACCACCGCAAAGAGATTCGCGCGGAGATCTCGGCGTGGTCGGAGCGTTGGCGTGAGCAGCAGATCACCGCGCTGAACTTCATCGTTCGCGAACATGACATCGACACGGACGAATTCCCACCCGCGGCCCTGGCGGTTGTCATCGCCTCCATCGGGCGCACCCTGATCCTCGAACAGGGCCTTGGCACCCACGGCGGGCATGACGAGGCCGTCGCGCTGGTCAACCGCTTCCTGGACCGATTCGAGATGCCCAGCCCGAAGAGACGCCGGGGTACCGGCTGACACGCCGGCTCAGGGCAATACCACCCGCAATCGCTCCCAGCCGCGCACTGTCGACGTCGACGCCAATTGCGCTGTGTCGTAGTCGATGCCCCATTCCGGCCACCGGTTGAGCATCTCGTCGAGCGCGACGCGGCCCTCGAGTCGAGCCAGGTTGGCCCCCAGGCAATAGTGCACACCCTTGCCAAAGGTGATGTGCGAGATGTTGTCGCGACGAATGTTGTAGGTGTCGGGATCGGTGTAGCGGCGGTGATCGCGATTGGCGGCACCGAAGAGCAGCAGCATGGCGCTGCCGGCCGGAACCGTCGTGCCGTAGCACTCGAAATCGGTTGCCATCCACCGCGCGACGTGCGGGCCGGTGGGTTCGAATCGCAATGTCTCGTCGACGGTACGGGTCAACAGTGACCGGTCCTCGTAGACCGCGCGGCGCTGGTCTGGGTGCTCGGCGAGCACCTTGGCCAGCCAGCCGATCAGCCGGCCGGTGGTCTCGTTGCCCGCCCCGGCGACCACCTGGGTGTAGTGCAGCACCTCCTTGCGGGTCAGCTTGCGGTGCACCCCGTTCTCGTCGTCGAATTCGACGTTGAGCAGCGTCGTCATCAGGTCGTCCGAGGGGTTTTTGGAGCGCCATTCGACGTAATCGGCGTAGATCCGGCCGTCGGCGATGGAGTCGGCGTTGGCGACCTTCAACGGCGCACCCGGCTTGGTGCGCAGGTTGGCGTCATTGGCGTCGCGCACCGAGATCTGTTCGGATTCCGGGATTCCCAACAACATCCCGATCACGCGCATCGGCATCATGGACGCCAGCTCGGCGATGATGTCGAAACCACCGGAACCGACCAGCGGATCCAGGCAGCGTATGCAGTATTGACGAATCTGGTCCTCCAGGGCGGCCATCCGGCGAGGGGTGAACACCCGCGACATCAGGCCGCGCAGCCTGGAGTGCTCCGGTGGGTCCTGGAACATCATGACGCCGCCGGGCATGTCGAACTTGGACTGGATGAGTTCGAGGATGTCGCTTCGCCTGTTGGAGAAGGTCTCCCAGTTGGCCAGGCCGCGTTCGACGTCCGAATGCCTTGACAGAGCCCAGACGTCGTAGCGCTCGTTGTAGTAGATCGGCGCTTCTTCACGCAGCCGCGCGTAGATCGGATAGGGGTTGGCATTGATGTCGACGTCGTAGGGGTCGTAGTAGACGTCGGTGTCGTTGGTGACCGTCATCGGTGCTTTCCTTACTTCAGACAGCTGCCGGCGTCCACCGGAAGCGCGACGCCGGTGATGTATCGCGCTTCGTCGGAGGCCAGGAACAGCACGGCATTGCTGACGTCCTCGGGCGTCACCCACGGGATCGGCAGCGTGTGGAAGGTTTGGCAGATCGGCGCGAGGTCCTCTGGCCCAGGGTTCTCCAGATCGGGGCGGAAGGCATGAAAGGTGCCCTCGTTGATCAGCAGCGGCGTGTTCACATGGGTCGGGAGCACGGCGTTGACCCGGATCATGTTGTGCCCCAGCTCGACCGCGAACGCCCGCATCAGACCGATCACCCCGTGTTTGGCCGAGGTGTAGTGACCGGTGTGCAAGTATGCCTTCTTACCCGCAACCGACGATGTCAAGATGATCGAGCCGCCGCGTCCCCCGGCCAGCAGGTGCGGGACACCGGCTTTGACCGTCTTCCACACGCCGCTGAGGTTGACGTCGATCATCTCCTGCCACAGCGCCTCGTCGGTCTTGTGCAGCTTGCCGGTCATGGTGCCGATGCCCGCGTTGGCGACGATGACATCGAGGCGCCCCAGCTGTTCGACGCCGCTGTCCACCGCTGCCTTCAACGCGTCGAAATCACGCACGTCGACTTCGGCAGTCACCACACGAGCCCCGGCGTCCTTGACCATGCCCGCGGTGATGTCGAGGTCTTCCGGTGTGGCAGCGGGGGCCGGCGAGCCCTCGAACCCACGGCAGATGTCGACCGCAATGATGTCGGCACCCTCCTGCGCGAGCCGGACGGCGTGACTTCTGCCCTGCCCCCGTGCCGCACCGGTCACGAAGGCGACCTTGCCGTCCATCCGACCCATGACATCCTCCACCCATCGACTTTGGGCGATCGCCCAAAAGTGTGGCGCAGGCCATGTCTAGCAGCATCCCGACGAGTCCGTCAAGACCGCAGGGCGGCCTCGATGAGGCCGTTGCCGCGATCTCCGAGCTTTAAGAGAACGTCACAGGGCCGGTCAGATCCGTGAAGATTCGCGGCACGGGTGTGAAGGCTTCGTTAAGAAACAGGCACGCAGCGCGCCGGACCTGCACCGTAGAACCATGACTCTCGCCGCTACCCGCGACGGCGCCCTGCGCTGGACTCAGGCGCCGCTGCGCGCGGTGCCCAGTGCGGCGTCGGTTCGAGTCACGGCCTGCTACGCCCTCACCCTGCTCGCCATCTATCTCATCCTTGCCGCGCTGGGCCCGCACGCGCGCGAGGTGGCCGTCAGCCGAATGAGCACCAACGTTCACAACCTCGGGCGCGGTCACCTTGGCACCTTGATCGGGAGCGCTTTCGTCAACGACGGCGGCGAGCTGTTCTTCTGGCTGCCAGGGCTGGTCTGCCTCCTGGCCTTGGGTGAACTCATGTGGTGCAGCAGGGGATTGCTCGTCACTTTCGCTGTCGGCCACATCGGCGCCACACTGATCGTCGCGGTCGGACTGGTCGCCGCCATCGAATCGGGGATGCTGCCGGTCTCGGTCGCCCGCGCCAGTGACGTGGGAATCAGCTACGGCGCGATGTGTGTGCTCGGCGCGTTCACGGTGGCGATCCCGGCGCGCTGGCGCGGGGTGTGGGCGGGTTGGTGGCTGGGGACCGCGGTGGTCGCGGCCGCGAGTGCTGACTTCACCGCCGTCGGCCACGTGGTGGCGCTGCTGCTCGGCATTGGATTGTCGTTCCGGCTGCGCCCGGTCGCCTCATGGACACCCCTGCACCAGGGCTTGCTCATGGTCGGTGTCACGTTCGGTTATCTCTTGCTCGCCGGTCCTTCGCTGATGGCACCGGCCGGCGGACTGGCCGGCGCACTCATCGGACTTGCCACTAACCGCCCGTTAGTCAGACGGCCCCGTCAGAGTGTCGACGTGGTAGCGGCTGGCGGTCCAGGGCGGTGAGTCCGCGGCAGGCGTCAAAGTGATCGTCAGCTGCGCCTTGCCCGCGGTGACCGACGGCGGCACCAGGTAGGTGTCGTCCAGCCACCGGTGAAAGGTGTTGCTGCGCGGCTGTAGCCAGTTCCCGGTCGGCACACCGTCGACGGCAACGTCGGCCGATTGGAAGCCGGTCGCTTGATCCGATGTGCGCCGCAACAGCATGCCGTGGTTGTCGGGATCGATCTGGACGTGAAAGGTGATCGCGCCCTGGGCGGTACGCACGGAGCCGACGACGGGCAGTGTGTCCTGAGTGCCCTCGTATTCACTGACGAGTAGCTGATCGGTCGCGTCGGAATCGTTGTAGCCGTGCAGAACTCGATTGATGGGGTCGGTGGGGCTGACGTCGTCTCCGCCGGTGACACCGGTGTCCGGCCGCGTGTAGAGGAATGCGGTTGAGCTGTAGTCGGGTTGGACCATGTTCCGTTTGCCGTGCTCGATGCCGAACCGGATCGCGGAGTGATAGCCGATCGCGTCGGCCAGCATGATCCGGTAAACGGAGACGCAGTAGTCGGCGCATCCGCCTGTGGCCGTGCGTTGATCGGGTTGGCCGTTGAGTGGGTCGGCGAAGTGGGTGCCGTTCTTGAAGTACCAGCCGCCCTCGTAGAGATCCTCGGTGCCGGTTCCGTACCACTGTGGGGATGCGGCGCCGTCGGTGTAGGCCCGTTCGGCGCCTTCGAGGAAGTAGGGGGCGTCGTCACTGAATTTCGTTTTGATTCGGTCGCCGTGAACGGTCTGACTGACGCCGACGAATTTGCCGCGTCCCTGTTCTTCGGCGAACACCCAGTCCTGGCCGGGGGTCGTCGGTCCGGCGTGTGAGCGTGCGGTGAAGTAGCCGGCGCGGCCGCTGGTCAGCGCGGGCGCCCATTGGGGGTCGGGTGTGGTGGCGACGTCGCTGCCTATCCCTGTCACAGGGCCGGCGCCTGCGTTGACGAGAGTGACACGGGCCGATTGCGCGAAAGGCATTGGCCACCAATCGGATAACACCGCCGACCCGTCGGGCTCTGCGGTGGTCGCGAACATCAGCGACCGCACGGCGTTCGGGCCGAGTCCGGCGCCGAAGAATTCCCCGAGCGGCGAGTCGACCAGGGTTCTGCCGTCGAACTCGATCTGCAGCCGCAATCCGGCCAACTGTTGGGCCGCGGGTCCCGGCAGCTGCAGCCTCAGCGCCGAGATGCTGGCCGATCCGAT
>DASTKA010000130.1:0-6675 GCA_035716165.1 Mycobacterium sp.
TTACGGATCAATCGTCGGCACGGTGACGGACCCGCAAGGAGGGTTGATGCCGGGCGTGGCGGTGGTCGCCACAAACACCGGCACCGGCCTCAAAGTGGAAGCGACGACGGATGGAACGGGGTCCTACTCACTTCGAAACCTGCTGCCCGGCACCTACGATCTGACGGCAACACTCACTGGCTTCCGGCAGCACGACCAGAGGGCCATCCCGGTCGAAGCGGGCAACCCGCTGCGCATCAACATCACGATGGCGGTTGGCGCGATGGCGGAACGGGTAGAAGTTGTCAGCAACGCGACACTGCTGCAGACCGAGAAGGCGGACCTGAGCACGGTCATCACGTCGAAAGACGTCACTGACATGCCTCTCAATCAGTACCGGAACTACCAGACATTGATCAATCTCGTGCCCGGTGCGACGCCGGCGCAGTTCCAGAACGCAGAGATCGACACTCCCGGTCGCTCGCTGCGGACGTGGGTGAACGGAACGCAGCCCAACAGCAATGCGACGCGGATCGACGGCGCCGTGTCGGTGAATATCTGGCTGCCCCATCACGTCGGATACATCCAGCCGGCTGAGACAATCGACACCGTCAACATCTCGACGAACAACTTCGAGGCCGATCAGGGCATGGCGGGGGGTTCGTCCACGACGGTCGTCACCAAATCGGGGACCAACGAGCTGCGGGGATCCGGGTTCGAGTTCTACAACGGCGACAAGCTGAATGCGAACTCGCTGTCGAACAACGCGAACGGGCTCGCGAAACCGCCGCTCTCGCACAATATCTACGGCGGCACGGTCGGCGGCCCGATCGTCAGAAACAAGTTTTTCTACTTCGGATCGTGGGAGCATCTGCGCGATCGCCGCAGCAGCAACGCGACCTACAACGTGCCCACGGCGAAGATGCGCACCGGTGATTTCTCTGAAGTCGCGGCCGCGTACTCGGCGTTCAGGCTGTTCAACCCAGGCACCGGCGGCCCGGGCGGAACGAACCGCGACCAGTTCGCCAACTTCCAGATTCCAGGCAACATGATCAACCCGATCGCGAAAGCGATCATGGCCTACTACCCGATGCCGAACGCGGGGGATATAGACCGGAACGGGCTGCTCGACGATTACACCAGAGTGCAGACCGTCATGGTCGATCGCGACAACTACGATACCAAGTTCACCTATCAGCGCACCCCCTCTCACTCGATCTGGGGCAAATTCTCGATGTTGAACGCCGACGTGACCGACAACTACATCCTGGGCTTCGACAACGGCAGCCTCGGACATACGCGCGTCTATGTAGCGACAGGCGGCCATACCTGGACGCTCAGCCCGTCACTGGTGCTCGACGGCAACTTCGGGCTCGACATCCAGAAGCAGAACGTCCGCGGCCCAGACTTCGGCGACAACCTCGGTATCGATCTGGGGATCAAGGGAGTGAACGATCAGAACGACATCCGCGCCAGCGGTTTGCCCAATTTCCAGAATGGGTACCCGATCGGCACGACGCCCAACTGGATGCCGCTCGACCGCGACGAGCGGACGTACACGTTCAGCTCCGCGCTAACCAAGTCGTTTGGCACCAAACATGACGTGCGCGTCGGCGTCGACGTCGTGCGGCTCGAGCTGACGCACCGCCAGGCGGAGTTCGGCGACTATGGGCTGCGCGGCGGCTTCAGCTTCGACGGCCGTCTGACCGGCGCGGCCGGCTACACGCAGCTGCAGTGGAACCGCTTCGCCGATTTCCTGCTCGGCCTACCGAACTTCTACTCAAAGGACGTGCAGACGGAACCGCAGACCGGACGCGAGTGGCAGAGCGCGATCTATATCCGCGAGCGCTGGAATGCCAGCCAGAAGCTGACGCTCAGCGGCGGCCTGCGGGCTGAGTTCTACCCGCTCATGCGCCGTGCAGATCGCGGCCTCGAGCGCCTCGACTATTCCACCTACACCGTTCTGATCGGCGGCAAAGGTGATGTGCCGCTGGATGCTGGTATCCACGTAAAGACCGCGTATCTGGCCCCCCGTGTGGGCGCCGCGTACCGCCTCACGGATAACTCCGTGTTGCGCGCAGGCTATGGCCGGACGATCAATCCGCTGCCATGGTCGCGGCCGATGCGCGGCTCGTTCCCGCAGGACATCAACTTCAACGCGACCTCGGACCAGTTCACGAACGTGACCACGCTCGACGCGGGCATTCCGCCGGTCCCGATCCCCGACATCAGTTCGGGCCACGTGAAGCTGCCGCAGGGTGTGTTCATGCGGTCGCCGAACCCGAATCAGGTGAATCGCGGAACGATCCAGCAGTGGAACGTCGCGTACGAATACCGCCTGCCCTGGGACATCTCGACGGAGATCGCCTACGTCGGGACACGCACCGACGGCGGTTACGCCGACCTCAACATCAATTACGGCACGCCGGGTGGCGGCAATGCGGCACGGCAGTTCTTCGCGCAAGCGGGGACCACCGGGATCACCGACTGGGCCGCGCGGACGAAGAGCCGCTACAAGGCGCTGCAGGTTTCGGTCAACCGCCCGTTCCGCAAGGGCCTCGCGCTTAAGGGCGCCTACACGCTGAGCAAGGCGCAGAATATGGCGGATGAGGACGGCTGGGTTGGACTCGATTACAACAGTCCGCTCGTCTACAACCGGAACTTCGCGCTTGCGGGATTCGATCGTACGCACGTGTTCCAGATGGGTGCGATTTACGATCTGCCCTTCGGACAGAACGCGACGGGCGCAATGGCGCAGGCCGTGAAGGGCTGGCAGGTGAACGGCATCTTCGCGGCGTTTTCCGGCACGCCGTATTCAATCGGCGGCACAAACAACGCGCTGAACTGCAGGGATTGCGGATCGATCCGCATCGACCTCAGTGGCGATCCGACGCCGATCGGCAGTGTGGGATCGAGCACCCAAACCTACTATGACAAGTCGCTGTTCTCGCAGCCGACGGGCGTGGACGTCGCGGGGTTCGGCAACAGCGGACGCAACCGATTCCGGCGCCCGCCGGTGTGGAACCTGGATTTCTCGGTGTTCAAGCGCTTCGCGGCGATCGGCCGCGTCACTCCAGAGTTCCGGGTCGAGTCGGCGAACTTCTTCAACCACCCCAACTGGGGCGCGCCGGTCACGTCGTTTACCGCGAACAACTTCCTCACGTTCACGCCGGGGTCGTATGACGGGGGCGGCGGGACGACGAACACGCCGGGACCGCGCCGCTTCGAGATCGGTCTGCGGCTCACCTTCTGAGCCGACACCGGTGATCCGCACGAGCCGGAGGAGCACGACTCCTCCGGCTCTTCTCCTCTTAAGACAACCAGCACCAGCGGAAGCCAAGAACAACCTTCCGAACAGGCCTATTGCTCCAGGTACGATTTTGCCAACTCGTGGTACTGCGTAAGTCCGTTGCAGGATTGCCCGGCAAAAATGCAGCTCTCGTGGGACTCGGTCTTACCGTTCGCGACTGTGGATCGCCGGTCGTAGAATCCGATAATCGCGTTGTCGCGTACATCGTACACGGTGAAATCGTCGTTCTCGCTTATCTCCACATAACACTTCTGTCTTGTCGGACTGAAGTAATTCTTGTACGTGAGAACGAGAATTGGATGTTTGGGATCATTCGTCGCCTCGTCCCGGTATTCTTCAAATTTCCGTTTAGCCGCCGCCGGACAGTCCTGTTGCAATTGGACAAGCTCCGATGCAGTGGGCTTGTTGGAACAGGCCGACGTCGCTAATAGCGCGAGGAAAGCCAGTACAAGCATCCGCCTGAGTGCGAGTTGATCCGTTTGATCCAAGCCATCCCTCATCGTCATTGCCGCTTGCCCTGCGTGCATGCTCCCTGACACTCCCTGTGTTCGCATTTGGAGGTGCGGGAAGCGCCGCGCCGGCACGGGCGATTCAGCGGCTCCTGCACAATGATCGCACACACCGGGCTTCCTGATGGTGCAAGCATCTGCACCAACTGGCGCCGATCGACAAGGGCCGGCGCATCTCGTGCTCGCGTGCGACGGCGCGCATGACCATTATGTAGACATCCTACGTAATAATTGTGTAGGATGACTACTTTATGAGTCGCAAAACCCTCTCACGCGTCGAGCTCCTCCAGGGAACGCTCGACTTGCTCATCCTGCGGTCCTTGTTGGCAGGCGCTCTTCATGGCCATGCGATTGCGAAGCACATCCAACGCACGTCCGAAGACCTTCTGCAAGTGGAGACGGGCTCGCTCTATCCGGCGCTGCACCGGCTCGAGGCCAGAGGGTGGATCTCGTCGGAGTGGGCGCTGTCGGACAAAGGCAAACGAGCCCGGTACTATCAGCTGACGGCATTGGGCCGGCGACAGCTGCGAGAGGAACAGACGAAATGGGAGGCGCTCGCGCGTGCTGTGGGATTGATCCTGAAACCCGCCGAGACGCAGTGACGAATCTCCTTCGTTCAGGTCAATCGCATCTCAGAGTATCGAGAACGTCTGTCTGTAGGGCGCGCCACCCCGGGAACGTCGCTGCGACCCCAGCGGTGATGACGACGACGCAATTGCCGGCGAAGGGCCGTTGCAGTGGGGTCGTCGCTTCGATCTGTCAAAGTGGGCGCTCTTCACGGCACGGTTCGCGAATCGTATCGTCGGCGGGGCGACCGTTGCATGGTTGTCGGCGGCTCAAGATCGAAACTCAGAATACGAACGTGCAGGCATGCCGATTCTACGAGCGGCAGGGATGCCAACTCCTGGCCATCCATCGCGCGGCGTATCCTGAGTTTCCAGAGGAGATCCAACTGCTCTGGTGCAAGGACCTACCACATTGAGCCTGCCGACTTGCACGACCGGCCGCTAGCCGAAAGGACCTGCCGTCCCGCGCCGACGAGCGCGGTCCCACATTGGCCATCGGACTTTGGACGTGTGCTCTCTTGATGTGGACACAGTGAACAGCGGGAACTTTTGGCCCCGCGGACCGAATATACGTGTGGAGTGCTGTCGCTTACCGAGGCAACTATGCAGCAGGTATATCGGTGGATTACTCGGGTAGTCCTGGCTTCGCTTGGCTTCACGTGCCAGCCTGGATTTGTCCTCGCACAGACTGGCACGGCCACGAACAGTCTCGAGTTGCCGAAACCACATATCGCTCTCGTGCCAGGCACACGGCGGTACAAAGGTGTCGAAGTGCAAGCCGACGGAAGTTACCCCGGGTTGTTCGACGTGACGGTGAAAGATGACGGGGCGGCATGGACGGTCACTTACTCCACAGACACTCCGGCTGGCCGCGTGACGGATATGTCGAGAGATATAACCGAATGTTGTGGATCGGCTAAATGACGAAAGGCGGCGTATCCTTCGTGTGAATCCAATCGCACGTATCCCGGTTAGCCGCCGGGAGAAGGAGACGCCACCCATGCTGAGAGTAGTCGAGAAGCCGACGAAAGAAAACGAAGAACTGCGCACGACGTTGGACGAGGTGCTGCAGCGCGGTGCGTTGAGGATGCTGCACGAAACCCTCGAGGCGGAAGTCGAAGCGTACATCCAACGGCATCGAGCGGCCCGCGATGAACGGGGCCACGCGCAGGTGGTTCGGAACGGCCAGGCGCCGGCGCGTCAACTGGTGACAGGCAGTGGCACGTTGACGGTGCGTGCGCCGCGCGTGAACGATCGTCGGGTCGATGCCGATGGGCACCGGCACCGGTTCACCAGCCAGGTTCTTCCCAGCTACATGCGCCGGGCGCCGAAAGTCACGGAGGTCCTGCCCATCTTGTATCTGCGCGGGTTGTCGACCGGGGATTTCCAGGCGGCCTTGCCGGTGCTGCTCGGCGAAGACGCCGCCGGATTGTCGCCGACGACGATCACGCGGCTGACGGCGAGTTGGGAGAGCGAGTATCACGCCTGGCGCCAGCGCGATCTCCACGAGGTCGACTACGTCTATGTCTGGGTCGACGGGGTGCACTTCCGCGTGCGGCTCGAGGAGGATCGTCTCTGCACGCTCGTGATGATCGGCGTGCGAGCCGACGGGACAAAGGAGCTCATCGCCGTCGAAGACGGCTATCGCGAGAGCAGCGACAGTTGGGCGACCGTGTTGCGGGATCTCAAACGTCGCGGGTTGTGTGCACCGGTCGTCGCCGTGGGCGACAGCGCGCTTGGCTTCTGGGCGGCGGTCGGCGCGGTGTGGCCCGAGACGCGGGAGCAGCGCTGCTGGGTCCACCGGCTTGCCAATGTTCTTGACAAACTGCCGAAGCGGTTGCAGCCGAACGCGAAGCAGGCGCTGCAGGCGATCATGAACGCGCCGACACGCGCGGACGCCGAAGCGGGGATTGAGACGTTCGTCGTCGAGTACGACGCGAAATATCCCAAAGCGGTGGCGTCGCTCCGACGCGACCAGGTGCAGTTGCTGACCTTCTACGATTTCCCCGCGGAGCACTGGCGACACCTGCGCACCACGAATATCATCGAATCCCCGTTCGCGACGGTACGGCTGCGCCAGCGCGTCACCAAAGGTGCCGGCTCACGAACGAAGGCGCTGATGATGGCCTTCAAGCTCCTCGCGATGGCCGAAGAGCGCTGGCGAAAGGTAAATGGCTCGGACCTATTGCCGCTCGTGCGCGCCGGCGTGCGCTTCGTCGATGGCGTGCAGGAGCCAAAGACTGTTGCGGGAAAGGAGAAGGAGCCCGCCGCCTAACTCACGCGGCCGATCCACAACATTTGACAATTTCTC
>DASTKA010000131.1:0-2386 GCA_035716165.1 Mycobacterium sp.
GATGGCGAGCAGCGCGGGCAGGCCCGCGCCCGACGGCAGCACCGCCGACATCGCCCTGTCCATCCCGTTGAGCATGACCGCCTGCACCACGACGCCCAGCGCCAGCACGAAGACCAGGAACGAGACGTTCACCGAGCGCACTATGTCGGACACCGAGGTGTGCCGGTGCCGCAGGCTGCGCACCGCCAGCACCGCGGCGCCGCACAGCGCCACCCAGGCCGGGGCGACCCCCACCGACTGGGCGACCGCGAACCCGGCAAGCGTCAGCGCCACCACCATCAACACGAACACCGGCGGGGACGGCGGCGCGCCCAGCTGCTCCGGGTCGGGTTGCACCCGCAGGTCCTTGGCGAAGAACCACCGGAAGATCACGTAGAGGACCGCCACCGCCCCCACCCAGGGCGCCGCCATCACGAGCGTGAACTTGGTGAACGAGATGTTGGCGGTGTGGAAGGCCAGCAGGTTGGTCAGGTTCGACACCGGCAGTAACAGCGATGCCCCGTTGGCCAGGTGGGCGGTCGCGTATGCGTACGGCCGCACCCGGGTTCGCTGTCGTCGGACTGCCGCCAGCACCACCGGCGTCAGCAACACCACGGCGGCGTCCAGGCTCAGCACCGCGGTGATCAGGGAGGCGATGACGAACACCCGCCGCAACAGGCCACCCGACCCCACCCGCCCCCGGGTGATCGCCGCGCCGGCGGCCTCGAAGAGGCCCTCGTCGTCGCACAGCTTGGCCAGCACCAGCACCGCACCCAGGAACGCGACCACTCCGGACAGATCGGCGATCTGTTTCACCGCCTGGTGAACCGAGATCGCGCCGATCGCGATCAGGATCAGGGCCGCCGGCACCGCCGCCAGCGCCTCGGGCCAGCCCCCGGGGCGCGCGACGGCGAACGCGAGCACGACAGCAAGCAGCAACAGCGCCAGCGTGAGGGTCAACGGCGGAACCGCTTCACTTCCAAGGGTCTTCGCGCCGCCACACCGTGGGCAGGGGCACGGCGACACCGTCCTGGGCAGCCAGCTCGTCGAGGATGCGGACGGAGACGTTCAGGTCGTCGCCGGCATAGGGCAAGGCCCGCAACGGTTTGGTCAGCAGGCGGAAGAAGTCGTCCCAGTGAATGAGGATCACCCGGCGGGCGCCCACCGCGCGCACGGTCTCGGTCCAGTAGTCGACCACGTACGACCGCGGCTGCAGCCCGAGTTGCCCGACGGACAGGTACACGGCATCGGCGCGGTGGCCGGCCAGGGCGCCCTTGACGAAGCCGGCACTGCCCTGGATCAGCAGCCGCCGGCCCGTGGGCCGGTGCTGCACCAGCGTCGACCAGGATTCCCCGCAGCGGTACACCGACGCCTTCACCGGTGGTGTCACGGGTTCACCGATGACGCCGGGAAACCGGTCGGGCGGGCAGTGGTGCGACTCGATCAGGGTGACGTCGTAGGCGCCCAACCGAATCGGCTCGCCGTCGACCGCGACGACGATCCGGTGCTCCGGCAGCCCATATCCGCGCCCGACGTTGGCCGCGGACTGTCCGCCGACCAGCTGCGCGCCGGTGCGGTCGGCGACGAGTGCGGAGTCCAGCACGTGGTCGATGTGGGTGTGCACCGGAATGACCGCCGCCAGGCGCGAGACCTTGGCGCGCGCAAGGCATCCGTCGACGCGCGCGGGCGACGGCGCCACCTTGCCGGCCGCTATCTTGGCCAGGCTCGGCCGGGAGAAGTAGCCGTCGGTCATCAACGCCGACGAGCCGTCGTCGATGAGCAGCGTCGCCACGCCCATCCAGGTCACCGAGAGCCCTTCGGATTCGGCGGCGGGGGCGTCGAACCGGTCCGCGTACTGCCCGATGTCGGGGCGTCCGAGTTTGAGCCGCATCAGCAGAAGGCCCCGATCTGGGTGCCGGCCGCCTGCAGGCGATCGCGCACTGCGGCCGCGATCTGCACCGCTCCCGGCGAATCACCATGCACGCAAACCGATTCCACTTCCAGCGTGAGTTGGCTGCCGTCGATGGCGGTGACCCGCCCCGAGTCGACCATGGTCGCCACCCGGTCGGCGATCGCCGCCGGGTCCGTCAGCACCGCACCTTGCTCGCGGCGGGGCACGAGCCGGCCGTCGGCCCGGTAGGCCCGATCGGCGAACGCCTCTGCGACCGTGCGTAATTCGCGCCGCGCGGCCTCATCGAAGAACGCCGAGCCCGACATGCCCAGCACCGGCAACCGGGCGTCCACCAGGCGTACCGCCTCGGCTACGGCGGCAGCCTGTTCGCTGTCGGTAACGATCGTGTTGTACAGCGCGCCATGCGGTTTGACGTACGAGACCGTTGAGCCGGCCGCGTGCGCGATCGCCTGCAGCGCGCCAATTTGATACACCACGTCGGCGATCAGGTCTTCG
>DASTKA010000132.1:0-4564 GCA_035716165.1 Mycobacterium sp.
GTTCGCCTTGCTGAAGGCGTCGTCGGCGGCCACCACGTACTCGATGGAGCGCAACCCCGCGGCGACGGCCCGCTTGGCGCCGTTGGGACTGGCCACCAAGGCCGAGAATTCGATGTCGGGGTAGTCATGCAAATGGGTGGCCAGTTCGGCGGCATCGGCCATCGACGGCACCTTCGTCGGGGAGACGAACGCGGTGACCTCGACTTCGCGAACCCCCGTCGCCGCCACCGCGGCCAGCAGTTCAAGCTTGGCCGACAACGGAATTGGCGTTTCGATCTGCAGACCGTCGCGCAGGGCCACTTCTCGAATCTCAACGTGGGTCATTGGCGCCGCTCCTCCTCATCACAGCACCTCCTGGGCGCGCAGCTCCTCGAGCTCCTCGGCCGTCATGCCCAGCAGCCCGGTGTAGACGTCGTCGTTGTGTTGTCCCGGCCGTGCGGGGCCGGCGTTGCGGACCTGCCCCGGCGATTCCGACAGCACCGGCACGATGCCCGGCCCCAACACGTTGCGCTGCACACGCTCGTCGTAGTGCTCCACCAGCATGCCGCGGGCCCGCAGCTGCGGGTCGTTGACCACCTCTGCGACCGTGTTGATCGGCCCGGCGATAACCCCTGCGGCGGAGAGGGTTTCGATGATCTCACCGGGCCGGCGTTCCGCCGCCCAGGCACCGATGATGTTGTCGAGTTCGTCCTGGTTGCGGCCCCGGGCGACGTGTGTGGCGAACCGGTCGTCGGTGGCCAGTTCCGGACGGCCCATCGCCTTGCACAGCCGCGCGAAGACGGTGTCCTGGTTGGCGGCGATCACCACCCACGAGCCGTCGGCGCTGCGGTAGATGTTGGACGGGGCAATGCCGTCGAGCCGGGTGCCCGACGGTCCGCGAACCACCCCGCCGGCGTCATAGTCGGGGATCGTGGATTCCTGTACGGCCAAACATGATTCGGTCAGCGCGACGTCGACCACCTGCCCCCGCCCGGTGACGCTGCGTCGGTACAGTGCGGCCACCGCTCCCTGGGCGCCGAACATGCCGGCCAGGCTGTCACCGAGGGAGAGCGCCAGCCGCGGTGGCGGGCCGCCGGGGAAACCGTTGAGGTGGCGCAACCCGCTGGCCGCCTCGGCGACCGAGGCGTAGCCGGCCTTGGTGGCGTCGGGCCCGGTCTGCCCGTAGCCGGACACCCGGACCAGGATGATGCCCGGATTGCGTTCGCTGAGAACGTCGTAGCCCAGGTTCCACTTTTCCAGGGTGCCCGGACGGAAGTTCTCCACCACGATGTCGGACTTCTCGACGAGGTCGCAGAACAATTCACGGCCGCGGGGGTGGCGCAGGTCCAGGGTGATCGCCTTCTTGTTGCGCGCGTGCACCGTCCAGAAGACGTGCTGACCGTCGAGTTCGGCCTGACCCCAGGTGCGCAGCGGGTCCGGCGACTTGGGCAGTTCCACCTTGATGACGTCGGCGCCCATGTCGCCGAGCAGCCGGCCGGCGAAGGGTCCGGCGATCAGCGTCCCCAGTTCGAGCACCCGAACGCCATCCAGCGGGCCGGCAACATCGATGCGCCGCTTCTCCTCATCGCTTCGCTCTGCATCGTCGCCGGCGGAAGTCATGCGCTCATCCTTCGCTCGCGAAATCGTGCCGCACCAGCCAATCGGTGACGATCGTGACGGCGGCCCGCAGCGCGTCGCGCTGGTCAGGCCCGGCGTAATAGTGTGTCGCGCCGGGGATTTCGTGCATTTCCTTGTCCTCGTGTCCGATCGCCTGGAACAGCCGCCGGGTATGGCTGGGCGTGCAGGCGTCGTCCGCCAGGTTACCGATCACCAGCGCCGGGATCGCGATGTCGGGCCCGCAGGCCACGGCGTCGCCGCGCGCGTCGTCGTAGCTCCACTGCGACAGCCAGCCTCGCAACGTGGAGAACCGGGCCAGCCCGACGGGGCTCATGTTCACCACCTGAGGATCCCCCAGGTAGCAGGTGCGCGGGGCGCGTTCGTTGGGATCGACGGCCGGGTCCAGCCAGCGCGGGTCGGCCATGGTGCCGTGCACGACGAAGCCGAACTCGTCGTCGGGGCGGCCGGCGGCCGCCAGCTCGGCCAGTTTTTCCCTGACCCATGCGGTGATGCGACGGTTGCGGTCAATCTGCGCCTGTCGGTAGCGATCCAGGAATTCTTGGCTGTAGGGCGGCTGATTGGGGTTGCCGGGGTTGTACAGGTCCAGCTCGGGATCGCGCTTGGTGGGGTCGGATTCGTCGAGGATCGACGCGTCCAGCCACTCGGTCAGCGTGCCGTGCCGGCTGATGTGGGCGGCCAGCAGCATGATGCCGTCGGCGGCGGGCAGATCGAGTTTGGTCAGGTCGGGGCCGTCACCGGTCGGGCTGGCCGTGATGGTCGGATTCTGCGCCTGCTGCTGGTAGAACACCGACAGCGAACCGCCGCCGCTCCATCCGGCCAGCACCACCTTGGAGTAGCCCAGTCGCTTTTTGGCGTCCTTGATGCACTCGCCGAGATCCTCGACCACCTTCTCCATCAGCAGCGCCGAGTCGGTGCCGCGGAAGCGGCTGTTGCAGTAGATGACGTGATGGCCGGCCCGGGCCAGCGCGTTGATCATCGGCAGGTAGGCGCCGCCACCGATGGGATGCATGAACACCAGCACCGTGTCCGACGGCTTGTCCTTCGGCTTGAGCAGGTAGCTCTCCAGCACGGTGATTTCGGCCAGGCCGCCGTAGACGTCGCGTACCCCGGAATTGTTCTGGAAGGCAACGAGATAGGGGATCCGGTCGTACTCGAACTTCTTGGGCTTCACCGGGGTCGTCATCAATGTTGTCCTAGGTCGTGGGCCAGTACTTCGGCCGACGGCGTCAGTCGTCGGCGTGTGTCGATGGCGATCACCTGCCAGTCGACACGGGAGTAGTCGTCGAATTTGCGGCGCGCCCGCTCGCGGGCCTTCTCGGGTGCGCCGTGGTGAACCCCTTGTGGGGCATGCGAAATCAAACCCGGTGGCATCGGGATGCCGTATAGGGAGCCGCCGTGGAAGAAGGCGATCTCGTCGTAGTCGACGTTGCGGTGATACCACGGTGTGCGTTCGGTGCCCGGAGTCCCTTCGGCGGGTTTGGGCAGAAAGTTCATCACGTAGACCCCGGTGGCCTGCATGAACAGATGCACCGTCGGAGGCAGGTGGACACTGTCGGAGGTGACCACGTTGTAGTCGGCGATGTTGAAGGTGAACGCGAAGTTGTCTCCGCGCCAGCCCTCGACGTCCAGCGGATTGTGTTGGTAGAACAGCGTTGTCGGGCCGCCGTCGTGGATGAGCCGGACCTCGAATTCGCCGTCGGACTCGTCGGCCTCGTGGGACGGCACCGGCTCGGGGATGACGACCTGCGACGGGTCGAAGGGAAAGTGGCGGCCCAGCGCACCGGGCGGCGGCACCCGGAACTCGTCGGTTGCTTCGATCATCAGCATCGTCGTCGCGCTGTCGGGTAGCTGGCGCCAGGTGCATGCCTTCGGGATGTACAGCCAGTCGCCCTCCCGATAGCGCAGCGGCCCGAATTCCGTCTCGGCCAGGCCGCTGCCCTGGTGGACGAAGCAGAGCAGGTCGCCGTCGACGTGACGGACCAAGAATGGCATCGGCTCGTGACGCCGGCTCAACAGAATGCGGCAGTCGTCGTTGCTGAACATCAGCAGCGGCCCACCGTCGGCGTCGGTGGCATCGCTGGGCTTGAGCTCGCTGGACAGCACGTCGATCGGCCGCAGCGGGCCGACCGACCGATAGGCGGTGGGGTCGTGGCGCCGGTACAGATTGGCGGTGCGGCCGGTGAATCCGCCCCGGCCCAACTCGTCGTCCTTGAGGCCGTCGAGGTCGGCATGCAGGCGGCGCGGTGTTCGGCCTTTTCGCAGGTGCACAAAGGATTCCATGGATGGCTCCTCCGAGGGGGACCAGTAGCGGCCAGGATCACAAAACTGAAAGTGACATTACTTTTTCTTTTTAGGCCGCACAAGAGTCACCGGGAAGAACGTCAGCGACGCCCAAAACCGTTTGACGGTTGTTGCTACGAGGCGGGCAAAGAGCCGACTACCCCACGGCGCAACGCGGGGCCTAACCGCGGACGCGCAGCACGACCTTCCCCTTGGCGCTGCGGTTCTCGAGCGAGGCGACTGCGGTCGCGGCTTGCTCGAGCGGGTAGGTCACCGGCTCGGGCGGGGCCAGCTCCCCGGACGTGAGCAATCGTTCGAGTCCGGCCCACTGCTCGCCCAGCGCGCCCGGATGTGTCCCCGCCCAAGCGCCCCAACCCACACCGACCACGTCAACGTTGTTGAGCAGCAACCGGTTTACCTTGACGGTGGGAATCTCGCCGCCGGTGAACCCGACGACCAGCAGCCGCCCGCCGGGACTCAGCGAACGCAGGGAATCGGTGAACCGGTCGCCGTCGACCGGGTCGACGACGATGTCGACGCCACTTCCGTGGGTCAGCTCCTGCACCGCGTCCTTGAAACCGTCGGCCAGCACGACATCCGTCGCGCCGGCCGCCGTGGCGATGTCCGCCTTGTCCTGTGTGCTGACCACGGCGATGGTGCGCGATGC
>DASTKA010000133.1:0-2611 GCA_035716165.1 Mycobacterium sp.
GTCGCTGGCGTACCTGACCGACGCGCTGTTCACCCGCTCGGTGGTCTCGATCGGACTGACGTCCGAGGACGACGCGCAGTTCATGGCCAGCGAAGGCATTCCCATGCCGAAGACGAGCTGACGACCTCTTCGGCCTCAGCCTTCGGCCGACTGTTGCGCCATCGCGTACGCGAGCTGCAGAAAGTCCGCACCCGTCAATGCGCTGAATACGCCGGCGATGAGCCGGGTGAATCGCGGCGCGAATACCAGGCCGATGGCGAACCCGGTGGCGACCCACATGTCGAGGCAGAACGGGCAGGTCAACAACTCCCCCAAGCTGTGCCGGAGCTGGCTGTGGTCGCGGACCTCCTCTTGGACTTCCGCCGGGCCACCGGTACCCCTGTAGCGAGTGAAGGGCGCGCGCAAGGGGCTCGTCACCGCATCCTTGGTCAGGGTTCGCGACAGTTTGTGGGTGCCCAGGCTGATGATGAGCAGGTCTTGGGCCCGCCACCGGGTCGGCAACGTGCGGCCGCTGACCAGCGCGGCCAACACCGCGGTGACCACCACGGCGCCATAGATCACCATGACCGCCACGTAGCCGCCCAGCGGCCGATCGTGGTCGCCACGGTAGGCGTCCGCTTCCCGTCGCGCGCCGTCGACGACCTGAGCACCGGTCTCCGTCGCCTCACCATCGTTTCTCGTTGTAGGCATAGCGGGACGAGTACCCGACCTCGGTCGGTGCAATCGGCGGGGTCCTCAGACTGTGTCCGGCTCCCCGAGCTTCGCCGTTTTCGCGGCTTCTCGCAAGGTGCGGTTGGTGGACCGAAGATCGGTGTTGGCCGCCGACAACGTCGCGTTATGGTCTTCGAGATCGAGGATGCGCGCGACGCCGGCCAGGTTGACCCCGGAGTCGACCAGCGCACTGATGCGCTTGATCCTGGCCAGATCGTCGGCGCTGTACCGGCGGGTGCCGCCCTGGCTACGCGCCGGCGTGAGCAGGCGGTAGCGTTCGTAGAGCCGCAGTGACTGCACCGCGGTCCCGGACAACTCGGCGGCCACCGAGATGCCATAGACACCTTGGTCGGACGCGGGAGTGTCCGCGCTTCCGCGGTAGTCGACCATCGCGCCTCCCTTAGCTGACCGCCTCAGAAAATCTGTTTAGCACACTTGCATCCTCCTGTCGACAGTGCTATACCAAATCTATGTCATTAGACATAGGAAATTACCGACCCACAGCCTAGATTGGAGTGAGAGGTGACCACCATGCTGATGCGTTCAGATCCTTTCCGTGAGCTCGACCGCTTCGCCCACCAGGTCCTCGGGACCGCCGCCCGGCCGGCGGTGATGCCGATGGACGCCTGGCGCGAGGGCGAGAATTTCGTCGTCGAGTTCGACCTGCCCGGCATCGATGCCAACTCGCTGGACATCGACATCGAGCGCAATGTGGTGACGGTGCGCGCCGAACGACCGGCCCTCGACCCCAACCGCGAGATGCTGGCCACCGAGCGGCCCCGCGGCGTGTTCAGCCGCCAGCTGGTGCTCGGCGACAACCTCGATACCGACAAGATCGAGGCCTCCTATTCCGAAGGCGTTCTGCGCCTGCACATCCCGGTCGCCGAGAAGGCCAAGCCGCGCAAGATCACCGTCGGCCGCGGTGACGCTCAGCGCGCCGTCGGCGAAGGCGCCGGACAGCGCGAGGTCATCAACGCCTGACCGACCGGCGGGCCGGGCGGCGGTCAACTCCCCCGACCACCGCCCGCCGCCGGCCCCGGGCCACCGGTGCGGCCGTCTCGCCCGGTGCCAGGGGGGCGGATACACGATGAAATGGGAACTCAACGGCCAGGCTGCCAACGTCGAACATGCGTTGGGCAGCGGCGCTGCGCAACCGGCGGGGTGGTTTCGGTTCTACTTCGCCGACCAACGCTGGGAATGGTCGGAACAAGTGCAACGCATGCACGGTTACGAGGCCGGCAGCGTCACTGTAACCACCGAACTCGTACTGTCACACAAGCATCCCGATGACCGCGGGCAGGTCGCGGCCACGATCGATCAAATCGTTCATACGCGTCAGGCGTTCAGCACGCGCCATCGGATCGTCGACACCCGGGGAGTCGTGCACGACGTCGTCGTCGTCGGTGACCGGATCTTCGACGACGACGGTGACGTGATAGGGACGCAAGGGTTCTACATCGACGTCTCCGGGCCCCGTGAACGCTCGCACGAAGCGGAGATGAAGGCGAAACTCGCTGAGATCAGCGAGAACCGGGCCGGCATCGAGCAAGCCAAGGGCATGCTGATGCTGGTCTACGGGATCAGCGAGAGCGCGGCCTTCGATTTGCTCAGATGGCTGTCCCAGGAATCGAATATCAAGCTGCGGCCCCTGGCCGAGCAGATCACTGAGGACTTCCGCGGGGCCGGGCTGCCGCTGAATGCGAAGGCGGAATTCGACCACCTGATGCTCACCGCGCACGAACGCGTCGGCTCCTCACGCGAGTAATCGTCTGCAGAACAATGTCTTTCGTTCTCAGTGGTCGATCAGCGGGGCGACCCAGTGCACCCGGGTACCGCCCGCCGGCGGGCCGGTGATCTCACAGGTGCCGCCGAGGTGCTCGGCGCGCCGCTTCATATTGGC
>DASTKA010000134.1:0-7881 GCA_035716165.1 Mycobacterium sp.
CATCTGGGCATCGAGCGCGCACACATCGTGGGCGCGTCGATGGGCGGCATGATCGCGCAGATCTTCGCCGCGCGATTCCGCGAGCGGACCAGGACCCTGGCGATCATCTTCTCCAGCAACAATTCGGCGCTGCTGCCGCCGCCCGCCCCGCGTGCATTGCTGGCATTGCTGAAGGGGCCGCCGCCCAACTCGCCGCGCGAGGTGATCATCGACAACGCGGTGCGCGTCGGCAACATCATCGGTAGCCCGCGCTACCGCGTGCCCGAAGAGCAGGCCCGCGTCGAGGCCGCCGAGGGCTACGACCGCAACTACTACCCGCAGGGCGTGGCGAGGCATTTCGGCGCGGTGCTGGGCAGCGGCAGCCTGCGTCGCTACAACCGCCAAACCACCGCTCCGACTGTGGTGATCCACGGCCGCGCGGACAAGCTCATGCGGCCGTTCGGTGGGCGCGCCGTTGCGCGCGCGATCGATGGCGCCCGTTTGGTGACGTTCGAGGGCATGGGCCATGATCTTCCACAGCAGTTGTGGGATCAGGTGATCGGCGTGCTCACCAAAAACTTCAACGAAGCGAGTTAGCCAAAAACATTTGGTAGAAACGCATCCCCGTGATTTTCCGTCCGCGTCACAGGGTTGTACGGTTGGCACAGAAGGGTGGGTGTCTCAAATGGCCAAGCTGAAGCCGTATTACGAAGAGTCGCAGGCAACCTACGACATTTCGGACGACTTCTTCGCGCTGTTCCTCGACCCGAACATGGTGTATACCTGCGCCTACTTCAAGAACGACGACATGACGTTGGAAGAGGCCCAGCTCGCGAAGATCGATCTGGCGCTGGACAAGCTGCACCTCGAGCCGGGAATGACGGTGCTCGACGTCGGGTGCGGCTGGGGCGGCGCGGTGGTCCGCGCGCTGGAGAAGTACGACGTCAACGTCATTGGGATCACGCTGAGCCGCAATCATTATGCGCGCACCAAAGCGCGGCTGGCGGCGATCCCGACAACGCGGCGGGCCGAGGCGCGGCTGCAGGGCTGGGAAGAGTTCGACGAGCAAGTCGACCGGATCGTCAGCTTCGAGGCCTACGACGCGTTCAAAAAGGAACGTTGGCCAGCGTTCTGGGATTGGGCGTACAAGACGCTTCCCGAGGGCAGCAGCATGCTGATGCACAGCATTTTCACGCAGCCGCAGTCGTACTGGCGCGACCACGGCATCCCGATCACGATGAAAGACTTGCGTTTCCTGCACTTCCTCGGCACGGAGATTTTTCCCGGCGGGGGAATGTGCGGCGAACCCGATATCGTCGACAATGCACGAGCCAGCGGTTTCACCATCGAGCACACCCAATATCTGCAGCCGCATTACGCTCGCACGCTCGATATGTGGGCGGCCAATCTTGCGGCCAATCGCGAACGCGCCATCGCCATCCAGTCCGAAGTGGTCTACGACCGCTACATGCGCTACCTGACCGGATGCGCGGATCTCTTCCGCAAGACGATCGCCAACGTAGCCCAATACACGCTCACGAAGTAGCGGCTGACGTCGCGTCGGGGTTGGCTGAACCGAACTGTTCGCGGTTTCGTGCCAGGGGGTACACACAGCAGAACGTTCGCCTGCCAACGGGGGGCCAGGAAGAAAGGCGCGCAGGCTCATGGCTGCCAAGAATTTGACGCCGCACTTCGAAGACGTGCAGGCACACTACGATTTATCGGACGATTTTTTCCGCCTGTTTCTCGATCCCACCCAGACCTACAGCTGCGCGTTCTTCGCCAGCGACGACATGACGCTGGAAGAGGCACAGCTCGCCAAGATCGACCTGACGCTGGGGAAGCTGGGGCTGCAGCCCGGCATGACGCTGCTCGACGTGGGCTGCGGGTGGGGCGCCACCATGCGCCGGGCGGTCGAAAAGTATGACGTCAACGTCATCGGGCTGACCTTGTCGAAGAACCAGGCCACGCACGTACAGGCGTCGCTCGGCCACATGGACAGTCCGCGGGACAAGCGCGTGTTTCTCGAGGGTTGGGAACAGTTCGAGGAGCCCGTCGACCGCATCGTGTCGATCGGGGCGTTCGAGCACTTCGGCCACGACCGCTACGACGGCTTCTTCGCGATGGCCCACCGCGTTCTGCCCGCCGATGGCGTAATGCTGCTGCACACGATCACCGGGCTGACGAAGCAGGAAACCATCGACCGGGGCTTACCGATATCTATCGGGCTGCTTCGCTTTCTCAAGTTCATCCAGACCGAGATCTTCCCCGGTGGCCGGTTGCCGACGATCGAGATGGTGGAGCAGCACTCGTCGAAGGCGGGCTTCACGCTCACCCGCCGCCAGTCGCTTCAGCAGCATTACGCCAGAACCCTCGACCTGTGGGCCGAGGCCCTGCTCGCGCACAAGGACGAGGCCATCGAGATTCAGTCCGAGGAAATCTACGAGCGCTACATCAAGTATCTGACAGGCTGCGCGAAGTTATTCTGGGACGGCTATGTCGACGTCAACCAGTTCACCCTCGAAAAGTAGACTCGCTATCCGCGGTCGGCCCCGCGACGCGCACCTGCACCCTTTTCGAATCACGCCCCGACGTTGGGTATCGTTGCTGGTCAAATGCGACCCCCCCGATGAGTGCGCGGGTGGTAGGAAGTGAACCTCATCGGAGGAGAACAGGACGAAGATGGCTGAGCAACCGACAAGCCCGACGAAGACGCGGACGCGTTCAGAGGACATCCAGGCGCATTACGACGTCTCCGACGACTTCTTCGGCCTGTTCCAGGACCCGACGCGGATCTACAGTTGCGCCTACTTCGAGCGCGACGACATGAGCCTGGAAGAGGCCCAGTACGCCAAGATCGACCTGAACCTGGACAAGCTGGACCTCAAGCCGGGCATGACCCTGCTGGACATCGGGTGTGGGTGGGGCACCACCATGAAGCGCGCCGTCGAGCGGTTCGACGTCAACGTCATCGGACTGACGCTGTCCAAGAACCAGCACGCCCGCAGCGAGGCGTTGCTCAGTTCGGTCGACACCAGCCGCTCGCGCCAGGTCCGCCTGCAGAACTGGGAGGACTTCAACGAGCCCGTCGACCGCATCGTGTCCATCGAGGCCTTCGAGCACTTCGGCCACGAGAACTACGACGACTTCTTCAAGCGGACGTTCGACATCATGCCCGACGACGGCCGGATGACCGTTCAGAGCAGCGTCAGCTACCACCCGTACGACCTGGCGGCCCGCGGCAAGAAGCTGAGTTTTGAGACGGCGCGGTTCATCAAGTTCATCGTCACCGAGATCTTCCCGGGCGGCCGGCTGCCGTCCACCCAGATGATGGTCGACCATGGCGAGAAGGCGGGATTTGTTGTGCCCGAACCGCTTTCACTGCGGCCGCACTACATCAAGACGCTGCACATCTGGGGCGACACGCTCGAGTCGAACCGGGACAAGGCCATCGAGGTCACCTCCGAAGAGGTGTACAACCGCTACATCAAGTACCTGCGCGGCTGCGAGCACTACTTCACCGAGGAGATGCTCGACGTCAGCCTGGTGACCTACCTCAAGCCGGGGGCCGCCGCCTGATCCTTGGCGGCTGTATTTCTTGCGCGCCTGTCGGATTGGCGCTGCGGCGTTCGTCGAATGGGTAGAGAGTGGAGCACGAGGCTTCGCTCGCAACCGGAGGTGACGAACATGCAGTACTTCGCGCTGTTGATCAGTCAAGAGCAAGACCGCGCACCCGACGACGCAGCCGCCGCGATGGCGGCATGGGAGAGCTTTCACGCCAAAGCCGGCCCCGCGATCAAATCCGGAGATGCACTGGCCCCCGCGGCCGCGGCGGTGGTCATCACAGGCGGCCCGGACGCGCCGGTTGTCACCGACGGGCCCTTCGCCGAGGCCGCCGAGGTGGCCTGCGGCTACTACGTGTTCGAAGCGGAGAACCTCGACGAGGCCCTGGCACTGGCGCGCGATATCCCGCTTGCCGCGTTCGGGGCCGTGGAAGTGTGGCCCGCCGTCCATTCGATCGAGCCGTCCCGCAAGCTCACCGGCAACGACTGGCTCGCGCTGCTGCTGGAACCGGCCGAGACCGCACACACCCCGGGCACGCCGGAGTGGGAGGCAGTGGCGGCGAAGCACGCCGATCTCCACGCCGCCGCGGGCGATCACATCGTCGGTGGTGCCGCGTTGCACGACCGGTCCACGGCGACGACCGTGCGCGTGCGTGACGGCGAGGTCCTGATCACCGACGGGCCTTACGTGGAGGGCGCCGAGATCGCCACCGGGATCTACCTGATCGGCGCCACCGATCGTGACGAGGCCGTCAAGATCGCATCGATGATCCCCGCTTCGACCGTGCAACTGCGCCAGCTGGCGGGCGTCTCCGCCCTGTAACGGATGGCCGACCTGGACGGCGTCTTTCGCCGGGAATGGGGCCCGGCCGTCGCCGCGCTCGCGCGGTGGTCGGGTGACCTCACCGTCGCCGAGGACGCCGTCCAGGAAGCCTGCGCCGAAGCGCTGCGCACCTGGCCGCGCGACGGGACGCCCGCCAACCCCGGTGGATGGCTGGTGACCGTCGGCCGTAACCGCGCCCGGGATCGGCTGCGCCGCGAATCCGCGCGTCCTGGAAAGGAATTGGCGGCTGTGCTGGACGACATCACGGCCCGCACCGATCACACCGAACCGCATCCGGTTCGCGACGACGAGCTGCGGATGATGTTCACCTGCGCCCACCCGGCGCTGGACCCGCAATCGCAACTGGCCCTCACGCTGCGATTGGTGTCCGGTTTGACGGTCGGCGAGATCGCGCGCGCACTCTTGCAGAGCGAGGTGGCGATCGGTCAGCGAATCACGCGCGCCAAGAACAAGATTCGGCATGCCAACATCCCGCTGCGGGTGCCGCCCGCCGAATTGCTGCCCGAGCGCACACCGCACGTGTTCGGTTGCGTCTACTCGGTGTTCACCGAGGGCTACTGGTCGACCGCGGGCCCGTCGGCCATTCGCGACGACCTGTGTGACGAAGGGATCCGGCTGGGCGATGAGCTGTGCGCGCTGCTGCCCGACGAGCCGGAGGCGCACGCCTTGTCCGCCCTGATGCTGCTGCACGACTCGCGGCGCGCGACCCGGGTCGATGACTCCGGGATGCTGGTGCCGCTCGAGGACCAGGACCGGCGCCGGTGGGACCGCGGGCGCATTGCGCGCGGGCTCGAACGGTTGCGTCGCGCCCGGGGCTCGACCGGCGCCTATCTGCCCCAGGCCGTGATCGCCGCGCTGCACGCCACGGCGCCATCCTGGGAGCAGACCGATTGGGTCACCATCTGCGCCGCCTACGACCGTCTGATCGCAATGACCGGCTCGCCGGTGGTGGCCGCCAACCGGGCACTGGCGATCGGATTCCGCGACGGCCCCGATGCCGGCCTGGCCGCCCTGGACCAGGTCGCACACGATCCGCGGCTGTCCCGCTCCAATCTGGTCGCGCCCGTGCGCGCCGACCTGCTGCGACGCGCCGGACGGCCCGCCGAGGCCCTCAGCTGGTACCGAACGGCATTGGAAGCCAACGGTTCTGAGCCCGGACGAGAGTTCCTGCGGCGACGGATCGCCGAGTGCGGCGGCTGAATCGGCCGGGGGCTCAGCCCTCCGCGAAGTTGCGGGTGACGGTCGGGTCCACCGGGATGCCCGGTCCGGTCGTCGTCGAGACCACGATCTTGCGCAGGTAGCGGCCCTTGGAGGCGGACGGCTTGAGCCGCAGCACCTCGTCCAGCGCGGCGCCGTAGTTCTCGGCCAGGGCCTTCTCGTCGAACGAGGCCTTGCCGATGACGAAGTGCAGGTTGGCCTGCTTGTCGATGCGGAAGTTGATCTTGCCGCCCTTGATGTCGGCCACGGCCTTGGCGACGTCGGGGGTCACGGTGCCGGTCTTGGGGTTCGGCATCAGGCCGCGCGGGCCCAGCACGCGGGCGACGCGACCCACCTTGGCCATCTGGTCGGGCGTCGCGATCGCGGCGTCGAAGTCCAGCCAGCCGCCCTGGATCTTTTCGATCAGGTCGTCACTGCCCACGATGTCGGCGCCGGCGGCCTGCGCCTGCTCGGCCTTGTCGCCCACCGCGAACACCGCGACGCGGGCGGTCTTACCGGTGCCGTGCGGCAGGTTGACGGTGCCGCGGACCATCTGGTCGGCCTTGCGCGGGTCCACGCCGAGCCGGATCGCCACCTCGACGGTCGAGTCCTGCTTGCTCGACGACGTTTCCTTGGCCAGCTTGGCGGCTTCCAGCGGGGTGTACAGGTTGTCGCGGTCCACCTTCTCGGCGGCGGCGCGGTATGCCTTGCTGTTCTTGCTCATGAATCAATCCAATCGGGTGTTGGGTCGTGGTTGAAGCGGACCGAAGCTGGTCCTCCCACGGTGGTGCGAGGTATTACTCGACGGTGATGCCCATCGACCGGGCGGTGCCCGCGATGATCTTGGCGGCCGCGTCGACGTCGTTGGCGTTCAGATCGGCCTTCTTGGTCTCGGCGATCTCCTTGACCTGGTCCCAGCTGACCTTCGCGACCTTGGTCTTGTGCGGCTCGGCCGATCCCTTGCCCACGCCGGCGGCCTTGAGCAGCAGCTTGGCGGCGGGCGGCGTCTTGAGCGCGAAGGTAAAGCTGCGGTCCTCATAGACCGTGATCTCCACCGGGATGACCTGGCCGCGCTGGTTCTCCGTGGCAGCGTTGTATGCCTTGCAGAACTCCATGATGTTGACGCCGTGCTGACCGAGCGCGGGCCCGACCGGCGGCGCCGGGTTGGCCTGCCCCGCCTGGATCTGAAGCTTGATCAGGCCGACGACTTTCTTCTTCGGGGCCATGAGATTGTGCTGTTCCTTCCTTATTACGCCCGGCGTATGCGCCGGCTCAGAGCTTGGAGACTTGGCTGAAGGTCAATTCGACCGGGGTTTCGCGGCCGAAGATCGACACCAGCACCTTGAGCTTCTGCTGTTCGCCGTTGACCTCGCTGATCGTGGCGGGCAGCGTGGCAAACGGCCCGTCCATGACCGTCACCGATTCGCCGACCTCGTAGTCGACCTCGATGGCCGGGCGTTCCAGCCCGCCGACCTCGGCGGCGGCCGCCGCGGTGGTGGCGCCCTTGGCGGCCTTCTTCGTCGCGCCGCGCGGCAGCAGGAACTTGACCACGTCGTCGAGCGTCAGCGCCGAGGGGCGCGAGGTGGCGCCGACGAACCCCGTGACGCCGGGGGTGTTGCGCACCGCGGCCCACGAGTCGTCGGTCAAATCCATCCGCACCAGGATGTAGCCGGGCAGCACCTTGCGGTTGACCTGCTTGCGCTGGCCGTTCTTGATCTCGGTGACCTCTTCGGTCGGCACCTCCACCTGGAAGATGTAGTCCCCGACGTCGAGGTTCTGCACACGGGTTTCGAGGTTGGCTTTCACCTTGTTCTCGTAGCCGGCGTAGGAGTGGATGACATACCAGTCGCCGGGCTTGCGGCGCAGTTCCGCCTTGAGCGTGGCCGCCGGGTCGGCGTCTTCGGCCGATTCGCCGGGCGCCTCGGCGGCCTCGGCCGTCTCGTGGGCAGCGTCATCCGCGGTCGCCTCGGTGACCTCAGCGGCCGCGGGGGTGTCCGTGGCCTGCGCCTCGGCAGCCTCGTCCACGTCGACCGCTTCACCCGCGGACGGGTCACCGTCGAAGGTAGTCACGGTTTGAGTCCTCTCTGTCACTTTCAAAGCGGCGTCACTCGCTCAGCCGAACACCAACAGCACCAGCTTGGTCAGGCCGAAATCCGTCAGGCCGACCAGCGCCACCATGAAGGCCAGAAAAGCCAGCACAACGGAGGTGTACGTGAGCATCTGCTTGCGGTTGGGCCAGATGACCTTCCGCATCTCTGCAACGACCTGCTTGAGGTAGTTGTAGACGAACACGAAGGG
>DASTKA010000135.1:0-3974 GCA_035716165.1 Mycobacterium sp.
CCACTGTTCTGATGTACAGACAATTCGAACAAGTGATCGAATCTCGGTCTGCGACACCGGAACCGGCCGGCCAACCGGGAAATGACACTGATGTGATTAGACACGGGTTGACCTGCCGGGTCAAGCACTTCGGTGCATTTCCATATCATCTCGTGATCAAATTTCGGCGTTTCTGTTGTTTTCGGCCCTCGGCGTGTCGGTCACAACGGCCAAAAACTGCCCATTGCGGTCATCGAAATGGGCCCGTTGTCGCCCGCTACAGCGCCGTCGCCGGGCCGGTACTGTCGTGCGGTGTGAAGGTCACAGTGCTGGTCGGTGGGGTTGGCGGCGCCCGGTTCCTGCTTGGAGTCCAGCAGTTGCTCGGCCTGGGTCAGTTCGGGGCGCAACAGCGGCCCCAAACCGAAGCCACCGGCCACGAGCTGACTGCGATCGTCAACATCGGTGATGACGCGTGGATCCATGGCTTACGTGTCTGCCCGGATTTGGACACCTGCATGTATACCTTAGGTGGAGGCGTCGATCCACAACGGGGTTGGGGTCACCGCGACGAAACCTGGCATGCCAAAGAGGAATTGGCGCGCTACGGCGTGCAGCCGGATTGGTTCGAACTCGGCGACCGCGATCTTGCCACGCACTTGGTGCGCACCCAAATGCTGCAGGCCGGCTACCCCCTGTCCCAGATCACCACCGCGCTGAGCGACCGCTGGCAACCCGGCGCGCGATTGCTGCCGGCCACCGACGACCGTTGCGAGACACACGTGGTGATCACCGATCCGGCCGACGACAGCCGCCGGGCGATCCACTTCCAGGAGTGGTGGGTGCGCTACCGGGCCCAGGTGCCCACGCACAGCTTCGCGTTCGTCGGCGCCGAAAAGGCCAGCGCCGCAGCCGAAGCGGTGGCGGCCATCGCCGAAGCCGACGTCATCCTGCTGGCTCCCTCCAATCCTGTGGTGAGCGTCGGCGCGATCCTGGCCGTGCCCGGCATCCGCGGCGCGTTGCGCGCGGCGCGCGCCCCGATCGTCGGCTACTCGCCGATCATCGGGGGAAAGCCATTGCGCGGCATGGCCGATGCCTGCCTGTCGGTGATCGGGGTCGAGTCCACCGCCGAGGCGGTCGGCCGCCACTACGGCGCGCGCCGGGACACCGGCATCCTCGACGGCTGGCTGGTGAGCGAGGGCGACGGAGCCAGTTTCGAAGCCGACATCGACGGGGTGGCGGTGCGCTCGGTGCCGCTGGTGATGACCGACCCGAAGGCGACGGCCGAGATGGTCCGCGCCGGACTGGACCTGGCGGGGGTGACTCCATGACTGGAACTTCGGCGCCGGGCGAGCATGGCGCCGCCGCCGCGATCGAAATCCTGCCCGTTGCCGGGCTGCCCGAATTCTGGCCGGGTGACGATCTGGGCGCGGCCGTCGCCGCGGCCGCGCCGTGGCTGCGCGACGGCGACGTCGTCGTGGTCACCAGCAAGGCGGTCTCCAAGTGCGAGGGCCGGCTGGTGCCGGCGCCGCGGGACCCCGAGGAGCGCGACCAACTGAGGCGCAAGCTCGTCGACGACGAAGCCGTCCGGGTGTTGGCCCGCAAGGGCCGGACCCTGATCACCGAGAACCGGATCGGCCTGGTGCAGGCCGCCGCGGGCGTGGACGGATCCAACGTCGGGAGCGACGAGCTGGCGCTGCTGCCGGTCGACCCCGACGGCAGCGCCGCGGCGCTGCGCGCCGCCCTGCGCGAGCGGCTCGGTGTCGAGGTCGCGGTCGTCATCACCGACACGATGGGCCGCGCCTGGCGCAACGGCCAGACCGACGCGGCCGTGGGCGCGGCGGGTCTGGCAGTGCTGCACGGCTATTCGGGGGCCCTCGATCAGCACGGCAACGAGCTACTGGTCACCGAGGTGGCGATCGCCGACGAGATCGCCGCGGCCGCCGATCTGGTGAAGGGCAAGTTGACCGCGATGCCGGTGGCGGTGGTGCGCGGCCTGCCCTTGTCCGACGACGGTTCGACGGCGCGACAGTTGGTGCGGCCGGGCACCGAAGACCTGTTCTGGCTCGGCACCGCCGAGGCCCTCGACCTGGGCCGCCGCGAGGCGCAGCTGCTGCGCCGGTCGGTGCGCCGGTTCAGCGCCGAGCCGGTGCCGGCGGATCTGCTGGAAGCCGCCGTCGCTGAAGCCCTGAGCGCGCCGGCCCCACACCACACCCGCCCGGTGCGGTTCGTCTGGCTGCAGAACCCGGGCATCCGGACCCGGGTGCTTGACCGCATGAAGGACAAGTGGCGCGCCGACCTCGCCGGTGACGGCCGGACCGCCGACTCGATCGAGCGCCGGGTGGCCCGCGGCCAAATCCTCTACGACGCCCCCGAAGTCGTCATCCCGGTCCTGGTGCCCGACGGCGCGCACTCCTACCCCGACGCCGCCCGGACCGACGCCGAGCACACGATGTTCACCGTGGCGGTCGGCGCCGCCGTGCAGGCACTGTTGGTCGCGCTGGCGGTGCGGGGGCTGGGCAGCTGCTGGATCGGCTCGACGATCTTCGCCGCCGACCTGGTGCGCGCCGAGCTCGAGCTGCCCGCCGACTGGGAGCCGTTGGGCGCCATCGCCATCGGCTATGCCGCCGAACCGGCCGGGCCGCGCGATCCGGCGGACGTCGGTGATCTGCTGATCCGCAGGTGATACTGAGCCCATGACGTTCGCGGGCAAGGCGGCGGCCTCGGCCGACAAGGTCCGCGGCGGGTACTACACCCCCGCGCCGGTGGCCCGCTTCCTGGCCGCCTGGGTCCGCGCCGCGGGACCCAGGATCGTCGAACCCTCCTGCGGCGACGGCGCGATCCTGCGCGAGCTGGCCGGCGTCAGCGACCAGGTCCGCGGCGTCGAGCTGATCGCCGAGGAAGCGGCCAAATCGCGCTGGTACGCGCCCGTCGACAACCAGAGCCTGTTCGGCTGGCTCGCCACCGCCGAGGCCGGCGGCTGGGACGGGGTCGCCGGCAACCCGCCCTACATCCGGTTCGGCAATTGGCCCGCGCGACAGCGCGACCCGGCGCTGGAGCTGATGCGGCGCGAGGGCCTGCGGCCCACCCGGCTGACCAACGCCTGGGTGCCGTTCGTCGTGGCGAGCACCGTGCTGGTGCGCGACGGCGGACGGGTGGGGCTGGTGCTTCCGGCCGAGCTGCTCCAGGTCACCTACGCCGCGCGGTTGCGCGACTTTCTGCTGAGCCGATTCCGCGAGATCACCCTGCTGACCTTCGAGCGCCTGGTGTTCGACGGCATCCTGCAGGAGGTCGTGTTGTTCTGCGGTGTCGTCGGCGCCGGTCCCGCCCGCATCCGCACCCTGCAACTCGACGACGCCGACGCTCTGGCCGACGCCGGCCTCGAGGTGAAGTCCGCTCCCGCGCTGTTGCACGAAGAGGAGAAGTGGACCAAATACTTCCTGGACCCCGCCGCGATCGAGCTCCTGCGCGCCCTCAAGCGGTCAGAATCTCTGACCCGGCTGGGCAGTCTGGCCGAGGTGGACGTCGGCATCGTGACCGGGCGCAACGCGTTCTTCACCTTCACCGACGCCCGGGCCGGTGAGCTGGGCCTGCGCCCGCACTGCGTCCCGCTCGTCTCGCGCAGCGCCCAGCTGTCCGGGCTGATCTACGACACCGATTGCCGGGCAAGCGATGTCGCCGCCGGGCACCGCGGCTGGCTGCTGGACGCGCCGCGCGAGCCGGCCGATGCCGCGTTGATCGCCCACATCCGCGCCGGCGAAGCGGCCGGGGTGCACCGCGGCTACAAGTGCTCGATCCGCAAGCCGTGGTGGAGCACGCCGTCGCTGTGGCGGCCCGACCTTTTCCTGCTGCGACAGATCCACCGGGCGCCACGGCTGGCCGTCAACGCCGCCGCGGCCACGAGCACCGACACCGTGCACCGGGTCCGTCTCGTCGGCGATGCCGACCCGGCCGCGCTGGCCGCGGTGTTCCACAACAGCGTGACGTTCGCCTTCACC
>DASTKA010000136.1:0-2837 GCA_035716165.1 Mycobacterium sp.
GCCGTTCTTCTCCAGCGTGACGACACCCTTGCGGGTGAACAGGTAGGACACCGATCCGGGATCGGCCATGTTGCCGCCGTTGCGGGTCACCGCCACCCGGACCTCGCCGGCCGCGCGGTTGCGGTTGTCGGTGAGGCACTCGATCAGCACCGCCACACCGTTGGGGCCGTAGCCCTCGTACATGATCGTCTGGTACTCGGCGCCGCCGGCTTCCTCGCCCGCACCCCGCTTGCGGGCGCGCTCGATGTTGTCGTTGGGCACCGACGTCTTCTTCGCCTTCTGGATGGCGTCATACAGCGTCGGGTTGCCGGCCGGGTCACCACCGCCGGTACGGGCGGCGACCTCGATGTTCTTGATCAGCCGGGCAAACTCCTTGCCACGCCGCGCGTCTTTGACGGCCTTCTGGTGCTTGGTGGTGGCCCACTTGGAATGGCCGCTCATCGATGTCCTATCTGAAAAGTCCTCTTGTTTTTGTGGCCAGACGAGTCTACGTGGACGGTTGGGGTGGGTCGCCCGGCGACTATCCGGCCGGCAAACTATCGTCAGCCGGTGACGAGGTCGACGAACAGGTGGTGAATGCGCCGGTCGCCGGTCATCTCGGGGTGGAACGCCGTGGCCAGCTTCTGGCCTTGCCGCACCGCGACGACGTGCCCGGCCGCGCTGGCCAGCACCTCCACGTCGTCGCCGCAGCGTTCGACCCACGGCGCCCGGATGAACACCGCGCGCACCGGGTCGCTCAGCCCCACGAACGGAATGTCACCCTCGAACGAGTCGACCTGTCGACCAAAGGCGTTGCGGCGCACCGTGATATCGATCGCACGCAGCGGCAGCGCCTCGCGGCCGCCCGTGCCGGCGTCGAGGATCTCGCTGGCCAGCAGGATCATGCCGGCGCATGCGCCGTAGGCGGGCAGCCCGTCGGCCAGCAGTCCCCGCAACGGCTCGAGCAGCCCGAGGTCGAGCAGCAGGTGGCTCATCGTGGTCGACTCCCCACCGGGAATGACCAGCCCGTCGACCGACTCGAGCTCGCTGCGCCGGCGCACCGGCATCGACTCGGCGCCCGCCGCGCGCAGGGCCGCCAGGTGCTCGCGGGTGTCGCCCTGCAGCGCCAGCACCCCGATCCGCGGGGCGCTCACTGCTGGGTCGGCTGGTATCCGCGTTTGAAGCGGGTCAGCCCCTCCTGCATGACCGCCGCCACCATCTCGCCGGACTGGGTGAAGATCTTGCCCTGGCACAGCGAGCGGCCGCCACTGGCCGACGGCGAGCTCTGGTCGTACAGCAGCCATTCGTCGGCCCGGAACAGCCGCATGAACCACATCGCGTGGTCCAGCGAGGCCACCTGCAGGTGCTCGCGCACGTCGAGGTGGGTGACCTGGGCCGACCCCAGCAGCGTCAGGTCGCTCATGTAGGCCAGCGCGCAGATGTGCAGCACCGGATCGTCGGGCAGCGGGTCGCGGTGGCGGAACCACACCTGCTGCTGGGAAGCCTTGCCGGGCAACAGGTGCAGGCGATCGCGCGGCACGATGCGGACGTCCCACTCGTCGAACTGCTTGAACCCGGCGTCATCGAAGACCTTGATCGAGTTCAAGCCGGGCAGGCCGTCCGGTGGCGGCGCGGCCGGCAGGGGGTCCTGATGATGAATGCCCTCCTGATCCGTATGGAAGGAGGCGCCCATGCTGAAGATGATTTCCCCGTGCTGGATCGCGTTCACCCGCCGCGTGGCGAACGAGCCGCCGTCGCGGGAGCGCTCGACGATGAAGACCGTGCGCGACTTGGCGTCCCCGGGCCGCAGAAAGTACCCGTGCAGCGAGTGCACCTGATACTGCGGGTCGACGGTGCGCACCGCCGACACCAGCGACTGGCCGGCCACATGGCCGCCGAAGGTGCGCTGCAGGAATCCCGACTCTGGGCTGAAGATGCTGCCCCGGTAGATGTTGACCTCGAGTTGCTCGAGATCGAGGATCTCTTCGATCGCCACGGACTGTTTTTACCAGCCGCGTTCGGCCAGCCGGTGGGGCTCCGCGATCTGCTCGACGTTGATGCCGACCATCGCCTCGCCCAGCCCGCGCGACACCTTCGCCAGGACATCGGGGTCGTCGTAGAAGGTGGTCGCCTTGACGATGGCGGCGGCGCGCTGCGCGGGATCGCCGGACTTGAAGATGCCCGAGCCGACGAACACGCCCTCGGCGCCGAGCTGCATCATCATCGCCGCATCGGCCGGGGTGGCGATGCCGCCCGCGGTGAACAGCGTGACCGGTAGCTTGCCCGCCTGTGCCACCTCGACGACGAGGTCATACGGCGCCCGCAATTCCTTTGCGGCGACGTACAACTCGTCTTCGGACAGCGACGTCAGCCGGCGGATCTCGCCGCCGATCGCCCGCATGTGGGTGGTCGCGTTGGAGACGTCGCCGGTGCCGGCCTCGCCCTTGGAGCGGATCATGGCCGCGCCCTCGCTGATACGCCGCAGCGCCTCACCGAGGTTGGTCGCCCCGCACACGAACGGCACGGTGAACTTCCACTTGTCGATGTGGTGGGTGTAGTCGGCGGGGGTCAGCACCTCGGACTCGTCGACGTAGTCCACGCCCAGGCTCTGCAGGATCTGCGCCTCGACGAAGTGGCCGATGCGCGCCTTGGCCATCACCGGGATGGTCACCGCGGCGATGATGCCCTCGATCATGTCCGGGTCGCTCATCCGCGATACCCCGCCCTGGGCGCGGATGTCGGCGGGCACCCGTTCCAGCGCCATGACGGCGACGGCGCCGGCGGCCTCGGCGATCTTGGCCTGCTCCGGGGTGACGACGTCCATGATGACGCCGCCCTTGAGCATCTCGGCCATGCCG
>DASTKA010000137.1:0-2400 GCA_035716165.1 Mycobacterium sp.
TTGGCCCTGGCCGCCGAGGGGGCGGCGGTGGCGGTCGCCGGGCGCACCGAGGAAGTATGGGATGACCGGTTGCCGGGAACGATCGGCGAGACCGTCGCCGACATCGAGGCCGCGGGCGGCCGCGCCGTCCCGGTACGCGCGGACCTCACGGACCGCGAACAGGTCGCCCGGCTGGTGGAAGCGGCTCGAGAGGCCTTGGGCCCCATTGGAATTCTGGTCAACAACGCCGCCTTCACCGCGCCCGGGCGGCCACCGGCGCCGGGCACGCAACCGCGTGACAAAGCCGCCAAGCGACCGGGCGCCAATGCCGCCAAACCCGGCTGGCCGGGGTTTGTCAGCACGCCCCTTCATGCGTACCGCCGCCATTTCGACATCGCGGTGTTCGCGGCTTACGAGCTGATGCAGCTGGTGTGCCCCGACATGATCGAGGCGGGTGGCGGCTCGATCATCAACATCACCTCGGTCGCTTCGCGACTACCCGGAGACGGCCCGTACGGAGACCGCAGCGGCGGGGTATTGCCCGGCTATGGCGGATCCAAGGCCGCGCTCGAGCACCTGACCCAGTGCGCCGCATTCGATCTCACCGACCACCACATCGCGGTCAATGCGTTGTCGCCGTCCAAACCCATCCTCACTCCGGGGCTGTCCTATTATGCCCGCGACTTCGATGACACCGCGTCCGAGGACGAATTCGCTCGCGCCGCAGTAGAATTGGCTCTCGTCGATCCGGGCGAGGTCACCGGCCGGACCATTGGTCACCTCCAGGTTCTTGACGGCAGCTTCCGGCCCTTCACGCTTGGTTAGCCGCGTCCGCCCACCGCAGTCAATCGGAAGGCACGACGTCGGGGCTGTGCTTTAATGACGTTCGTTACCCGGGACCGCGCAGAGCCAACTGAGCCGAATGTGCCCGGGGTTGGTTGAGGAGTATTCGCGTATGTCTTTGGTTCGTCGGCAGCTACCCTGGCTTGGCGCCCCGTACCCCGGTAATGGCAGTCCTTCGTCGCTGCACGGGCAGGCCGGGTCGCAGGGATGATCCAGGCGCGCGTCGTAGCGTTGTGGCGCGGCTACATACGCTTTCTCCGCACCGACAAGGAACGGGTCGGCACCGCCGAGCGCTGCCTGCGGGGACTGCTGGTAGTGGTGCCGTACTACGCGATCGCATTGTTGCTGTTGATCCGCGCCACGTTGTGGCGGCCGCTGACCGTCGAGCACACGACCGACGATGGCCTCCGGTTCCGGGCCCAGCTCCCGGACGGTGTGCAGACTTTCGTGTATCTGTTCGGGGTGTGGGAGCCCGATCTGACGGCCTTCCTGCGGCGCCGGCTGCGGCCTGGGGACACCTTCATCGACATCGGCGCGAACGTCGGGTACATGAGCGCGTTGGCCAGCAAACTAGTCGGTCCGCGCGGATCCGTCGTGTCGATCGAACCGGCTCCCATCGCGAGGGCCGCGCTGCAGGAAACCTTCGCGATGAACGATCTCGCCAACACCCGCTTGGTTGCGGTCGCCGTGTCGGATCGCGAAGATGAGCTCCCGTTGTTCGTCGGCCCCAGTTTCCTCTCCCTGGGCAGATCCACGACGGTCCCCCGAGCGGCGCACGGTCACCCGCTGCTCCGTGAACATGACCGGGTGCACGCGGCACCGCTCGGATCACTCGTGACGCGCGAGGAGCTGGCCACCGCGCGCCTGATCAAGATCGACGTGGAGGGCGCCGAAGACCGGGTGCTCGCCGGCTTGCTGGCATCCATCGATGCGCTCGCTCCGGAGGCGGAGATTTTCGTTGAGGTGGAGGCAAGATCGTGGAGCGATCCGCAGCTGCGTCCCATCGACGCGTTACGGCCCTTCCTTGACCGCGGCTTCCACGTCTATCGGGTGTCTGCCAATTACTGGCCGTGGCGCTACCTGTGGTCCCGCTGTGTCAGCGCGCCCGTTCGTCTTCGGGATCTGGCCGTACTAGAGCGGCGGGGAAGGCTCGATATCGTGTTGTCGCGCGTTGACGCCGACGCGCTGTGACGTCGCCAAGCCACGGGTGCCCTCGCCGCGGCGGAGACGAGTTCTCCTCCGCGGCAGTCGAATTGGACTAAAGTGGCGCGGTCGCCGTCACCGCGTTGATGATCACGGCGTGGATCCTGTGCCACTGCGGCGAGTGGAATCCCGCTCGCCGCAGCAGGCGATCGGCGCGGCGCCTGGTGCGAGCCTTGCCCTTCCGGCTGGACGCCAACGTCGGTGTGAGCCACACCGAGAATTGGTCGACAAGTACGAGGCGACCGCCGGGCCGTAGCGCTCTAGCGCACTCGGCCAGACCCGTTTGCTGGTCGGACCAGTGGTCGAAAGACGTTGTGCTGACGATCAGATCGAAGGTGTGGTCGGGGTAGTCAAGCCTTTCCGCAACTCCGCGGG
>DASTKA010000138.1:0-8194 GCA_035716165.1 Mycobacterium sp.
AAGGACGTCATCAAATCCGGCGGCGAATGGATCTCCTCGGTCGAGTTGGAAAACTTCTTGGTCGGCCACCCGGACGTGGTCGAGGCCGCCGTCGTCGGCGTACCCGACGAGCGCTGGGAGGAACGGCCGCTCGCGGTGGTCGTGGCCAAAGACGGCGCATCGGTGAGCGCCGAGGAGCTGCGAAAGTTCCTCGCCGACAAGGTCGTTCGATGGTGGCTACCGGAGCGCTGGACCTTCATCGACGAGATTCCGCGCACCAGTGTCGGCAAGTACGACAAGAAGACCATCCGGTCGCGGTACGCCGAGGACGAATACCAGGTGATCGAGGCGCGCTGAGCTGAAAGGCGTTACACCAGTGGCACATTCACTCGTCGTCGACCAATCTGTGGTGACCCCGGTTGCGGTCCATGACGCGTTTGACCGGACGCTGCCGATTCCGCTCCCGACGCTTTTCCGCCGCTGGTATGGACCGTTCCCGCCGATCAGGGAAGTGCGCGGGCAGACCGGCGGCTGGGACGCGGCCGGCCAGACCCGCGTCGTGCACCTGGCCGGCGGCGCCACCATGCGCGAGGAACTGACCAGCGTCGACCCGCCACGGTCGTTCGGCTACCGGCTCTCCGAGGTCACCGGCCCGATGGCGCTGCTGGTCGACCACATCCTCGGCGAATGGATCTTCACTCCCGCATCGGGTGGCACCGCGATCACCTGGCGCTGGGACATCCACCCGCGCTCTGCGCTGACGGCGTGGGCGCTGCCGCTGCTGGGCACGCTGTGGAAGGGTTACGCGCGCCGCGCACTGCGTCACCTGTCTGCCTTGCTGACGGGCTGACCCTCGAGCGCTAGCGTGGGAAGCCATGTGCCGACTCTTTGGTGTACACGCCGGGACACACGCGTGCACCGCGACCTTCTGGCTGCTGGATGCTCCGGAGAGCCTGGCCCAACAGAGCCGAAGAAATCCGGACGGCACCGGCCTGGGCGTCTTCGACGAGCATGGCCAACCGCACGTGTACAAGGAGCCGATCGCGGCATGGCAGGACGCCAAATTCGCGACCGAGGCGCACCGGATGACCGGCACCACCGTCATCGCCCATGTCCGCTACGCGACCACCGGATCGCTCGACATCCGCAACACCCACCCGTTCCTGCAGGACGGGCGGATCTTCGCGCACAACGGCGTCCTCGAGGAATTGGACGTCATCGACGAGCGGCTGCGTGAGGTCGGCACCGACGATCTGGTGTTGGGCGACACCGACTCCGAGCGGGTCTTCGCGTTGATCACCGCCTCGATCCGCGCGCGCGACGGCGACATCACGGCCGGCCTCACCGACGCGATGCGATGGCTCGCCGAGCACGCTTCGATCTATGCCGTCAACGTGTTGCTGAGCACCGCCACCGACATGTGGGCGCTGCGCTACCCGGAAACACATCAGCTCTACATTTTGGATCGATCCGGCGATGCGGCGTCGAGCGACCCCGAATTCGACTTGTGCACCAAGCGGATTCACGCCCGGTCAGAGCATCTGTGCGAGCGGCCGTCGGTGGTGTTCGCCACTGAGGTGATGGACGACGAGCCGCGCTGGCGGCTGCTGCCGGCGGGTGAACTCTTCCACGTCGACGCAGGTCTGCAGATCCACCGCAGCATGATCCTGCCGGACCCGCCCAAACATCTGCTGCGTCGCGAGGACCTGAGCTCGCCGGTGGAGGAGTCGCAGCACGCCCTGCCGAACACCCGGCAGCTGGCCTGATCCGTGTGCTGGCAAGGTGGACGACGTGACGAACAAGCGCGCCCTGGTGCTGGCCGGCGGCGGGATAGCGGGAATCGCCTGGGAGACAGGTGTTCTGCGTGGCATCGCCGACGAGTCGCCCGCGGTGGCCCGGCTGTTGGCCGAGTCGGACGTGCTGGTCGGGACGTCGGCGGGCTCGGCCGTCGCCGCGCAGCTGAGCAGCGGCCACACCCTGGACGGGCTGTTCGACCGGCAAGTCGCCGCGTCGTCGGCCGAGATCGATTCCGGGGTCGACGTGGAGACCATCACCGAACTGTTCCTGACCGCCCTGGGTGAGCCGTACGAGGAGACGCTGGACAAAACCCGGCAGCAGATGCAGCGCATCGGCGCCGTGGCGCTGGCCACCGAAACCGTTCCCGCGCCGGTGCGCCGCGACGTCATCGCGCGGCGCTTGCCGTCGCACCAGTGGCCGGATCGGGAGTTGCGGCTCACCGCGATCGACGTCGAAACCGGCGAATTGACCGTGTTCGACCGCGACTCCGGCGTCGACCTGGTTGATGCCGTCGCGGCCAGCTGCGCGGTGCCCGGCGCGTGGCCGCCGGTGACGATCGGCGACCGCCACTACATGGACGGCGGAATCGCCAGTTCGGTCAACCTCGCGGTGGCGGCCGACTGCGACACGGCGGTGGTACTGGTGCCGTCCGGCGTCGATACACCGGCGCCGTTCGGGGCGGGGCCGGCCGCCGAGGTCGCGGCGTTCCCCGGCGCTGCCTGCGCCGTGTTCGCCGACGCCGATTCGCTGGCCGCCTTCGGGCCCAACCCGCTGGATCCCGGCTGTCGCATCCCGTCGGCCGTGGCCGGACGCGAACAGGGCCGCCGCGAAGCCGCGGCCCTCGCCCGCTTTCTGGGCGTGTGACTGCGCTTGGCGCGCAGGTGATTTGACCCCGCTCAGCGCTCGATGGCGGGTGCGACGTCTTGGTCGTCGTCGACCTCCAGGGCGTCCAGCGCCTCGTTGGCCAGCGCCCGCCCGGTGGCGATCACCTCGACCGCCCGGTGGAATTCGAGGGCCCGGCAGGTCGATCGAGGGACCTCGATGAGCAGGTCGGGCGGGTAGACGGCCAGGTTGTGGCGGGCCAGCGCGGCCTGGGCGATGTCGATGGTCCGGTTCATCACCTCGAAGCTGCCCAGTTTCGGCACGTCGGGTCCAGCACCGGCCAGTTCGCCGGCGTCGTCGTCCGCCGCCGGCTGCTCGTCATCCGGGGCGTCCGACCAGCCGTCCGGCTCGCCGGTCGGCCCACCCAGTCTGCTCAGCACCGCCCGCGCGGTCGGCCGGTCGAGCAGCGAGCGGGCGGCGGCCGTGTCGAGCAGTGCGGAAGTGCTGCGCAGCATGCGGGTCAACCACTCGACGGTGGCGCCAGGCTCCTGTTCGCGGTTGGTGATCGCCTCGCTGCCGGACAGGCTCACTGCGATGGTCAGATCGGCGTTGACCGCGGCGAGCGGGGCCATCGGCAGCGGGTCCAGGATGCCGCCGTCGGCCAGCAGCCGCCCGTCGACCGCGTGCGGCGCGATCACCCCGGGGATCGCGATCGACGCCCGGATGGCCTCGTCGAGGGGGCCGCGCTGAAACCACACCGACTTGCCCGCCAACAGGTCGGTCGCCACCGCGGTGTACGGCATCGGCAGTTCTTCGATGGCGACCGGGCCCAGGATGTCGCGCACCGCGTCCAAGATCTTGCCGGCCCGCATCACGCCGGCCGCGCTGATGGACGGGTCCAGCAGCCGCAGAATGGTGCGCTGCGTCAGCGACTTCGCCCAGTCGGCGAACTCGTCGAGCCGACCGGCCGCTTGCAGGCCGCCGACCAGTGCACCCATCGACGAGCCGGAGACGCCGACAACCTCGTAGCCGCGCGCCGCCAGGGCCTCGATCACGCCGATGTGGGCATAGCCGCGAGCGCCACCGCTGCCGAGCGCGAGTGCCACCCGGGTCAGTTCTGATCGACGCGGAAGTTCGTCAGGCACCCCTCTATCTTGCGCGGAGGCGGGCGGTCACCGGGCGGCCAGGGCACTTTTTTCAGCCGTGATCCCAATTAGGCGGCGACGAAAACCGCCCGGCGTGGCGCTACCCGCATTCGTTGTTGGCGGCCGCACGCGCGGCGACGATCACGGCCGCCTGCCGGGCCGCTGTCAACTTCGACCAGGGTGCGTTCCAGCTGCCCGCGGTCCCCGACGGCGAGGTTTGAATCATCGACAGATAGGGCTCGAAGAGCGAGGCGCCGGTCTTGGGCTGGGCGTCCATCCATTCCTGCGCGGCGTGACAGGCCTGGTAATACTCCTCTTCGGTGGAATCCGCGGGGACATCGACCCGCGTCGTGACGCCCGCGGGGGACAGGCCCACCGAACCCGCCGGCGCGCCGTTGGGGTTGCCGGACTGCCGCGCCGGCGACGCGGGAGCACCGGAGTGGGCGCCGTGCGAGCACCCCGCGATCGCCATGGCCGTGCCCGCCACGAAGGCCGCCACCACAACCGCACCCGGTCGCCGGGACCGATCACCGCACCAGCGCATGGTCTCAATCTATGCAACACTTGCTGCCGTGATGGAGCGCTTCGGATATTGCGAGTGTTGTCGGCCCTAACACGCCGCCGCTTGTCCTATCCGTTTTCGCGCGAAAGCTCCCATGATGTCTGTGCCCGTAGCCACCGAGGCTGCCCTGCGCCCGCGGACCCTCTCCGCCCCGTCCGCCGGACCGACCCGGCTGCGAGTGCCCGATCTGCTCTACGCCACCGATCAGGCCGCCGACGATGTGCTCAGCGGGCGCTGCGACCACCTGTTGCCTCAAAGTGGCATACCGCAGTCGCGGCGCTGGTTCACCCGCATCCACGGCGACGAGGAACTCGACGTGTGGCTGATCAGCTGGGTGCCCGGGCAGCCGACCGAACTGCACGACCACGGTGGGTCGCTGGGCGCTTTGACGGTCCTTTCCGGCTCGCTCAACGAATACCGTTGGGACGGTGTGGCTTTGCGACGCCGTCGGCTCGACGCCGGTGATCAGGCCGGGTTCCCGCTGGGTTGGGTGCACGACGTGGTCTGGGCGCCCCGGCCCGTCAACACGCCGGTCACGCTGCCCGTCGCGGGGGCGCCGAGCGCCGCGGCCGCGCCGGTGCAGCCGACCCTGAGCGTGCATGCCTACTCGCCGCCCCTGACCGCGATGTCGTACTACGAGATCACCGACCGCAAGACGTTGCGCCGCGACCGTACTGAACTGACCGACCAGCCGGAAGGATCGTTGTGAGCCGCATCGACGTCGTCTTGAGATCCGCCCGGCGCCGGTTTCGTCGCCTGCCCGCCGTGGAAGTGCCCGACGCGGTGCGCCGAGGCGCGGTGCTGGTCGACATCCGGCCGCAGGCGCAGCGATTTCGCGAGGGTGAGGTGCCCGGAGCGCTGGTGATCGAACGCAACGTGCTGGAGTGGCGCTGCGATCCCACCAGCGAGGCCAAGCTGCCCGAGGCCGTCGGTGACGACGTCGAATGGGTGATCCTGTGTTCGGAGGGCTACACGTCCAGCCTGGCGGCGGCCGCGCTGCTGGACATCGGCCTGCACCGCGCCACCGACGTCATCGGCGGATATCACGCGCTGGCCGGCGCCGGCGTGCTGCGCGAGCTGGCCGGGGGCCGGGTCGATCCGGTGTTCGCGGACACCGGCGGCACCGCCCGCCGCTGGATCTAATCCGTGTCGTTGGAGTGCAGCAGCGGGCGGAGTTTCGCCGTCTTGTCCGGCGTCCAGCCGGGCGGTGGCAGTACGGCGGCCCAGCCGTCGGCGACGTCGGCGACATAGTGGTGGCCATGCCCGTCGGGTACGTCCACCGCCACGGCCATGTCGGCCGAAACCTGTAGGAACGTGACGACCGGAATCCAGAGCGTCTGCGGCAGCACGTCATAGCCGCGCGGCTCGCGCAGCCAGTCGGGCTTGCTGAACAACAGGTCCGGGGTCCACCAGGCGATCGGATCCGAAGCGTGCTGCAGGTAGACCACCCGCGGGTGATCCCACGGCGCGTTTGGTCGGGTCAAATCCTTTGCGCGAGCGACGAATCGGACATACCTGCCGTCCTGGTAGATCGGTAACCACTGCGGCGATCCGGCGTCCCGCGTCGACGTCAAATCGGTCCAGATGGTGTTTTTGAAGGTCGGCCCGCTGAACAACGCCCCATCGGTGCGCGCCAACACGTTGTTCAGGCTCATGAACGGCGCCTCGCCCCCGAAGGATCCCAGGCTTTCGCCGAACACGACGAGCTTGGGCCGCTGGGCTTCGGGCATCTGGCGGATCAGCTTGTCGACGGCCTCGAAGAGCGCCTGGCCGGCGTGCCGGGCGTTCTCCTTGTCGACCAGGAACGACAGCCAGCTCGGCAGGAACGAATACTGCATGCTCACGATCGCCGTGTTGCCGTTGTACAGGTATTCCAGCGCCGAGGCTTCCGCCTCGTTGATCCAGCCGGTGCCGGTGGTGGTGCCCACCGCGACGACGGCGCGCTGCAATCCGCCGGTGCGCTGCAACTCCTGTGCCGCCAGCTCGGCGGCCGCCGTGATGCCCTTCGACGAGTCCAATCCGGCGTAGGCCCGGATCGGCTCGGTGGCGGGGGCTCCGTTGAAGGAACCGAGCTGCTCGACGGTTGGACCGCCCTCGACGAAAACGCGGCCCTCGCGGCCCAGCGACTCCCACGACACCAACGACTGCGGGCCACCCGACCGCAGCGGGGTTTTCGGGGGAGCGGTGTCGGGATTCATCTCCTCGTTGGCCGAGGCGAACGTGTTGTTCATGGTGCGCATCGCGAACTTGAGCACGACGCCGTTGAGCAGGGTGATGGTCAGGGTGACCAGCACCACCACCACGATGGTCGCGGACAGCCGAAACGGTGCGATGCGGTCGAGCTGCCCGACCAGGAACCTGACCAGCCAGCGGGTGAATTGGCCCAGTTCGACCACCGCGAACAACACCACCACCGACAGCGCACCGGCCAGCGGGTAGTCGTACCACTTCAGGTGCTCCACGCCCATCAGGTCACGCACGTCGTCCTGCCAAATGTGGAACCAGATCGCCATGGCCACCAAGCCGACCGCGGCGACCGGGACCAGCACCAGCCACGCCCATCGCGGCGGCGGGGGGCTGGATTGCCGGCCGGCCATGTAGCGCACCAGCCAGACGGCGAAGACGCCCAGGCCGTAGCCGACGGCACCGGAGAACCCGCTGACCAGTCCCTGGAACAGGGCACCGCGTGGCAGCAGCGACGGTGTCAGCGAAAGCCAGATGAAGATCACGCCGACCGCGGTGCCGGTGAACGTGTAATGCCGTACCCACCATGGTCTTTCCGTCCACGGCAGCGTGGGCGCCGCTCGGCCGGTTCGTGGTGCGGGTGCGGATGCGGCGCCCGGATCGGCTGGCGCGGACTCCTCGACGTCGTCCGCCGGGCCGCGAGCCGCCTCGGTGTTTGTCGCGGAAACCCGTTCGCTCATGGCAGCTTCCTAACGGTGAGTGAAGTTCGGCGCGCGCTTCTCGACGAAGGCCGCCATCCCTTCGGACTGGTCCTCGGTCGCGAACGTCGAGTGAAACAGCCTGCGCTCGTACAGAAGTCCCTCGGCCAGGGTGGACTCGAACGCGCGGTTGACGGCCTCTTTGGCCATCCTGGACGCCGACCGCGACATCTGCGAGATGGTCGTCGCGACGGCCTTGGCCTCGGTCAGCAGATCGTCGGCCGGCACCACTCGCGACACCAGCCCGCTCCGTTCGGCTTCTTCGGCGCCGATGGTGCGGCCGGTCAGGATGAGGTCCATGGCCTTGGCCTTACCGATGGCGCGGGTCAGCCGCTGCGAACCGCCCATGCCGGGCAGCACACCGAGTTTGATCTCGGGCTGGCCGAATTTCGCTGTGTCGGCGGCGATCAGCACATCGCACATCATGGCGAGCTCGCAGCCGCCGCCCAGCGCATGCCCGGCGACCGCGGCGATCGTCGGGGTGCGGACGGCGGCGAGCTTGCTCCAGGGCGCGAAGAAGTCGGCGCCGAAGGCATCGGCGAACGACAGTTCGGCCATCTCCTTGATGTCGGCCCCGGCGGCGAACGCCTTGGCCGAACCGGTGATGATGATCGCCCCGATACCGGGATCGTCGTCGAAATCCGCTGCAGCGCTGGTAACTTCGTTCATCACCTGCGTGTTGAGCGCGTTGAGCGCCTTCGGCCGGTTCAAGGTGATGATGCCGACCCGCTCATCGCGCTCGACGAGGATGGTCTCGTAATCTGTGTTTGTCACCAAACCGCCTTTCTAGAAACTCAAGTCGTCGTCGACCGGGGCGAAATACGTCTCGACATCAGCCGGGGTGACTGCGGACAGCTGCGCCGGCGACCACTTCGGATTGCGATCTTTGTCGATCAGCTGTGCGCGGATGCCCTCCACCAGATCGTGTGAGCGCAGCGACGCCGACG
>DASTKA010000139.1:0-6321 GCA_035716165.1 Mycobacterium sp.
CGGAGCGAATGTGAACGTCCATCCCGCCGGTCCTCGCCACGCCGAAGAGACCCGCCACGCCGAAAGCCCGCTGCGGCCGCAATCGCCCGAGGAGCTGCTGCTGCTGGCGCCGAATGTATGGCCCCGCAACGTTGCTCGCGATGAAGCCGGGGTCGCCAGCATCGCGGGTGTGACGGTGACCGACCTGGCCCAGGAGTACGGCACCCCGCTGTTCGTCGTCGACGAGGACGACTTTCGTTCCCGCTGCCGGGAAATCGCGTCGGCCTTCGGCGGCGGTGAACATGTGCACTATGCCGCCAAGGCGTTCCTGTGTAGCGAGATAGCGCGCTGGATCGACGAAGAAGGCCTGTCACTGGACGTGTGCAGTGGCGGCGAGCTAGCCGTTGCGCTGCACGCGAACTTCCCACCCGAGCGGATTACCTTCCACGGCAACAACAAATCCGTCGCCGAACTCACGGCGGCGGTCAAAGCCGGTGTCGGCCACGTCGTTTTGGACTCGATGATCGAGATCGACCGCCTCGATGCCATCGCGGGGGAGGCGGGCATTGTCCAGGACGTCTTCGTTCGCCTCACGGTCGGTGTCGAGGCGCACACCCATGAGTTCATCTCCACCGCGCACGAGGACCAGAAGTTCGGGTTGTCGTTGGCCAGTGGTGCGGCGATGGACGCCGTCGGCAAGGTTTTCGAGGCGCAGCACCTGCGACTGGTGGGCCTGCACAGTCATATCGGTTCGCAGATCTTCGACGTCGCCGGGTTCGAACTCGCCGCGCACCGGGTCATCGGTCTACTTCACGAGGCCGTCGAGCGGTTCGGTGTCGACAAGACCGCGCAGATCTCCACCGTGGATCTCGGTGGTGGGCTTGGCATCTCCTATCTCGCCGCCGACGATCCACCGCCGATGGGCGAGCTGGCCGCCAAGCTGAGCGCGATCGTGCGGAGCGAATCGGCGGCCGTCGGGCTGCCGACCCCCCGCCTGGTGGTCGAGCCCGGACGTGCCATCGCGGGCCCCGGGACGATCACCCTCTACGAGGTGGGCACCGTCAAGGACGTGGACGTGAGCGCCACCGCGCACCGGCGTTACGTCAGTGTCGACGGCGGCATGAGCGACAACATCCGCACGGCGCTCTATGACGCGCAGTACGACGCCAGGCTGGTCTCCCGGCTCAGCGACGCGCCGGCGGAGCTGGCCCGGGTCGTCGGAAAGCATTGCGAGACCGGCGATATCGTCGTACGCGACACCTGGGTTCCCGGGGATCTGCGACCCGGCGACCTCATCGGGGTGGCCGCCACCGGTGCCTACTGTTATTCATTGTCGAGTCGTTACAACATGATCTGCCGTCCCGCCGTCGTCGCGGTGCGTGACGGGCGCGCGCGCCTGATACTGCGCCGCGAGACGGTCGAAGATCTATTGAGTCTGGAAGTGAGGTGAACTGTGCCCCGTGACGAAAAGCCGGTCGGTGTAGCGGTACTCGGGTTGGGCAACGTCGGCAGCGAAGTTGTCCGGATCATCGAGGACAGCGCTGATGACCTCGCCGCTCGTGTCGGCGCACCCGTAGTGTTGCGCGGCGTCGGAGTGCGCCGCGTCGCCGAGGGCCGCGGTGTGCCCGTCGAGCTGCTCACCGACGACATCGAGGAACTCGCCGCGCGTGAGGACGTCGACATCGTCGTGGAACTCATGGGGCCGGTGGAGCCGGCCCGCAAGGCCATCCTGTGCGCCCTCGAGCATGGTAAGTCGGTCGTCACCGCGAACAAGGCGTTGTTGGCCACCTCCACCGGCGAGTTGGCGCAGGCCGCCGAAAGTGCGCATGTCGACCTGTATTTCGAGGCGGCCGTCGCCGGCGCCATCCCGGTCATCCGTCCGCTGACGCAGTCGTTGGCCGGCGACACGGTGTTACGGGTGGCCGGAATCGTCAACGGCACCACCAACTACATCTTGTCCGCGATGGACGAGACCGGTGCCGACTACGACACCGCGCTGGCAGAAGCGAGCGCGCTGGGCTATGCCGAGGCCGACCCCACTGCCGACGTCGAGGGTTACGACGCGGCGGCCAAGGCCGCGATCCTGGCGTCCATCGCCTTTCACACCCGGGTGACCGCCGACGACGTCTATCGCGAAGGCATCACCAAAGTCACCCCGGCCGACTTCGAGTCGGCTCAGGCCCTGGGCTGCACCATCAAGCTGCTGTCCATCTGTGAGCGCGTCAGGACCGACGGCCAAGAGCGGGTTTCGGCGCGCGTCTATCCGGCACTCGTGCCGTTGTCACATCCGCTGGCAACCGTGAACGGTGCCTTCAACGCGGTGGTGGTCGAGGCCAGGGCCTCCGGCCGGCTGATGTTCTACGGTCAGGGCGCCGGCGGCGCGCCGACCGCCTCCGCCGTGGCCGGTGACATGGTGATGGCCGCGCGCAACCGGGTGCTGGGCAGCCGCGGGCCGAGGGAATCCAAGTACGCCCAACTTCCAGTGGCCCCAATGGGTCTCATCTCCACGCGCTACTACGTCAGCATGAACGTCGCCGACAAGCCCGGCGTGCTGTGCTCGGTGGCGGCCGAATTCGCCACCCGCGAGGTAAGCATCGCCGAGGTCCGTCAGGAGGGTGTCGAGGACGAGGGCGGACAGCGGGTGGGCGCCCGCATCGTCGTGGTCACCCACAGCGCCACGGATGCCGCGCTGTCCGAAACCGTGGCGGCGCTGGCCGATCTGGATGTCGTGGAGAGCGTGACCAGCGTGTTGCGATTGGAAGGGACCACCCTATGAGCGCTCCGCGCACCACCGTCCATCAGCCCTGGCCGGGGCTGATCGAGGCCTACCGGGACCGGTTACCGGTCGGCGACGACTGGACCCCGGTGACCCTGCTCGAGGGTGGCACCCCGCTGATCGCGGCGGGCCGGATCTCGGAAAAGACCGGCTGCAGGGTGTATCTCAAGGTCGAGGGCCTCAATCCCACCGGTTCGTTCAAAGACCGGGGCATGACGATGGCGGTCACCGATGCGCTGGCGCGTGGCCAGCAGGCGGTGTTGTGCGCGTCGACCGGAAACACCTCGGCGTCGGCGGCGGCCTACGCCGCGCGTGCCGGCATCACCTGCGCGGTGCTGATCCCGCAGGGCAAGATCGCGATGGGCAAGCTGGCGCAGGCGGTCATGCACGGCGCCAAGATCATTCAGATCGACGGCAACTTCGACGATTGCCTGGAGTTGGCCCGCAAGATGGCCGCCGACTTTCCGACGATCGCGTTGGTGAATTCGGTCAACCCGGTGCGCATCGAGGGGCAGAAGACTGCGGCGTTCGAGATCGTCGACGCCCTGGGTGCGGCACCCGACGTGCACGCCCTACCGGTCGGCAACGCGGGAAACATCACCGCGTACTGGAAGGGATACACCGAGTATCACCACGAGGGACTGATCGAGAAGCTGCCGCGCATGCTGGGCACCCAGGCGGCCGGTGCGGCCCCGCTGGTGCGCGGCGCGCCGGTCAAGAACCCGGAGACGATCGCCACCGCAATCCGCATCGGCGCGCCCGCCTCGTGGACGGCAGCCGTTGACGCGCAGCAGCAATCGAACGGGCGCTTCTTGGCCGCGACCGACGAGGAGATCCTCGCCGCCTATCACCTGGTGGCCGAGTCCGAAGGCGTCTTCGTCGAACCCGCCTCCGCGGCGAGCATCGCCGGACTGCTCAAGGCCGTCGACGACGGTTGGGTGGCTCGCGAGTCGACGATCGTGTGCACGGTGACCGGCAATGGCCTCAAGGATCCCGACACCGCGCTGCGGGATATGCCGACCGTGACCCCGCTGCCGGTGGATCCGGTCCTCGTGGTCGAAAAACTGGGGCTGTCCTGACAATGTGCGCACGCGCGACGAAGGGCCGTTGATGACCTCGATGCTGCCCGCTGGGTTGCTGGCCAGCGCCGTGGTGTCGGCGTCCAGCGCCAACCTCGGCCCCGGCTTCGACAGCCTCGGTCTGGCGTTGAGCCTCTACGACGAAATCGTCGTCGAGACAACCGATTCCGGCCTGGTTGTGCTGGTCGAGGGCGAGGGTGCCGGCCAGCTGCCGGTGGGCCCCGAACACCTGGTGGTCCGCGCCCTGGATCGCGGGCTGCGGGCCATGGGCGTCCGCGCCCCGGGCCTGGTGGTGCGTTGCCGCAACGCCATCCCGCATTCGCGCGGCCTCGGCTCCTCCGCAGCGGCGGTGGTCGGCGGCCTGGCGGCAGCAAACGGCCTTGTCGCACAGACGGATTGGACGCCGCTCAGCGAGACCCAACTGATCCAGCTGTCCTCGGAATTCGAGGGTCATCCCGACAACGCGGCGGCGGCCGTGATGGGCGGCGCGGTCGTTTCGTGGATTGACCGTAGGGGTGATCGCCCGCACTATGCGGCGGTGCCGCTGCGGCTTCACCCCGATATCCAGCTCTATTCCGCGATTCCCGAGGAACGCTCGCACACCGCGGACACCCGGGTCCTGCTGCACGCGCAGGTCAGCCACGAGGACGCGCGCTTCAACGTCAGCCGTACCGCGTTGCTGGTGGTAGCGCTCACCGAACGCCCAGACTTGCTGATGGCTGCCACCGAAGACGTGCTGCACCAGCCGCAGCGCGCACCGGCCATGCCGGTCTCGGCGGAATATTTGCGACTGCTCCGACGTCATAACATTGCGACGACGCTTTCCGGGGCTGGACCATCGCTGATAGCGCTGACCACGGCGTCGGAGTTGCCTGCAGAAGTGGTGGACTACGGGGCGACAAACGGATTTGCCATCGCCAAGATGACGATTGGCGAACCGGTTCGCTGGAGCCCGGGAGTCACCGTCGCCGGTTGATCCACAGCGTGGCCGGAGGGTTTGCTTGCTTCCGGCAAGGATGGGGGCTATCCTCGGAGCCGTCCAGCAATCGCAGCATTTGCATCTGCATCCATACTGCCTTGCCGCTAGGACACACCAATTCTTCTTGTGGACGAGGTTCGCCGTTTAATCCGCCGATCCAGGCGATCACCGTTGCAGAGTCAATGATTGGGCGCACTCGGCAATTTGCCTGAATGCAACGAACCTCCCGTATGACCTGATCAGCGGGGGAAGAAAGGAAATCCGTGACTGATACGGACCTGTTCACGGCTGGCGAAAACACTGACGCCAATCAACTGTCGAATGCCGTGACCACTGACACTCCAGACGCGAAACCCGACGTCTCGGGAGGTGCAGCGCTGTCCACGATGGTGCTGCCCGAGCTGCGCGCGCTGGCCAATCAAGTTGGCGTCAAAGGGACGTCGGGTATGCGCAAGAACGAACTGATCGCCGCGATCAAAGAAGTCCGGGGGCAGGCTAATGGCGCTCCCGCCAACGGCGTCAAGTCCGCCGAGGGCCGCGGCAAGCCGGACGACGGCGCCAATGACACCAGCGCCACCGGCAGCAGCGACAACAGCACCGAAGCGCCGGCGGCCCCGGGCGACCAGAACGGTGTGCCGAACGAGGCTCCCCGGCGCGAACGACGCGGCGCTTCCCGCGACGCCGGTTCATCCGGCCGCGGCAGCGACGACGCCGACCGCGACAGCTCGGGCCGCCGTGAGGGCGGCGATGCCGACCGTCGCGAGAAAGCCAAGCAAGACAACCAGAATGACGACCGCGGCCAAGACCGCGGCAGCGACCAGGATCAAAACTCCGGCGGCCAACAGGGCCGCGGCGGCGGCTCGAACCAGCAAGACGACGACGGCGACGGGCGTCAGGGACGGCGGGGACGCCGGTTCCGTGACCGCCGGCGCCGCGGCGAGCGCACAGGCGAGGGTGGCGACGCCGAGCTGCGCGAAGACGACGTTGTTCAGCCGGTAGCCGGCATTCTTGACGTCCTCGACAATTACGCCTTCGTGCGCACCTCCGGCTACCTGGCAGGTCCGCACGACGTCTACGTGTCGATGAACATGGTGCGCAAGAACGGCCTCCGTCGTGGTGACGCCGTCACCGGCGCGGTCCGCGTGCCGAAGGAAGGCGAGCAGCCCAACCAGCGGCAGAAGTTCAACCCGTTGGTGCGTCTGGACAGCGTCAACGGCGGACCAGTCGAGGACGCCAAGAAGCGGCCCGATTTTTCCAAGATGACCCCGCTGTACCCCAACCAGCGCCTGCGTCTGGAGACCACTCCAGACCGGCTGACCACGCGGGTCATCGACCTGATCATGCCGATCGGCAAGGGCCAGCGTGCGCTGATCGTGTCGCCGCCCAAGGCCGGTAAGACAACGATCCTGCAGGACATCGCCAACGCGATCACCAAGAACAACCCGGAATGCCACCTCATGGTCGTGCTCGTCGACGAGCGGCCCGAGGAGGTCACCGACATGACACGC
>DASTKA010000140.1:0-4975 GCA_035716165.1 Mycobacterium sp.
TCGCCGCCTCCGGGATTCCCCGGGCCGAGCTGTTCGTCACCACCAAGCTGGCCACCGCCGACCAGGGCTTCAAGGGGGCGATGGACGCCTGCAACGCCAGCCTGGAGCGCCTTGGCCTGGATTACGTCGACCTCTACCTGATCCACTGGCCCGCCCCTGCCCTGGGGACTTATGTGAACTCATTCGGCGGCATGATCCAGTCCCGCGCGGAGGGTCAGGCCCGCTCGATCGGTGTCTCCAACTTCACCGACGAGCACCTGACGACGGTCATCGACCTCACGTTCGTCACCCCGGCGGTCAACCAGATCGAGCTGCACCCGCTGCTGAACCAGGAAGCGCTGCGCAAGACCAACGCCGAGCACAACGTCCTCACCCAGTCCTACACGCCGCTGGCTCTGGGCAAGCTGAACGACAACCCGACGGTGAATTCCGTCGCCGGCGAATACGGCAAGACCGCCGCGCAGGTGCTGCTCCGATGGAACCTGCAGCTCGGCAACTCGGTCATCTTCCGGTCGGCCAACGCCGAGCACATCGCCTCCAATCTGGACGTGTTCGACTTCGAGCTGGCCGCCGAGCACGTCGATGCGCTCAACGGGCTCAACGACGGCACCCGGCTGCGCCCGGACCCGGAGACCTACGACGGCGCTTAAGGGCGCCGCTACCCCGTCGGGCAGGTCGTCGAGGCCTGGCGCAGAACGCCGGTCGACGCCTGGTCCACCGGCAGCGAGTAACCGCGTAGCACGGCGATGAACTGCATGGCGTACTGACACGCGAACGCGGCGTTCGGCGGCATCCACTGCGCCGGCGGCGAATCGCCCTTGTCCTGATTGGCCTGCCCGTCGACGGCCAGCAGGTTGGCGGGATCGTTGGCGAAGCGCAGTCGCTCGGCAGCGGGCCAGCCGTTGGCGCCCATGTCCCAGGCGTAGGCCAGCGGGACGATGTGGTCGATCTGCACGGATTCGCCGACCTTCGGGCCGCGCTGAAAGGCGATGGTCTTGTTGGTGTACGGGTCGTGCAGCGTGCCGGTGGCCACGGCGTCCGGACACCGTTTGACCGACACATAGGTTTTGTCGACCAGATCGCGGTTGAGGATGTCGTCGCGGGTGTCGCATCCGTTGTGCCCCATCGGGGCGTCGTTGTCGTCGTCCCAGGCGTCGCCGAATGCCGAGCGCAGGTAGTCGTAGCGGTGCTGGCGCAGGGGCACGACGGTGACGCCCGCGAGCACGTCGGTGCCGGGCTGCACCGTCGGAACGTCGGCGCGCGCAGCGTATTCGGCGGAGTGACGGTCGGTCGAGGAGCCCACCGTCTGATAGGCCACCAGCAACGCGAGCGCCGCCGCCGCGGCCAGCCACAGCAGCACCTTGCGGTTCATCTGCGCCGCTCCTCAGCATCGCTGCGCTCTGCATCGTCGCCGGCGGTCATGACTTGTCCAGGTATTCGATGCGATCGGTGTCGGTGAATCGCGCGGCCAGCAGCCCCACTCCGGAATTCGCGGGGTCGTCGGCGTAGGCCCGGACGCAGAAGTCCCGGGCCGCCTCGATGTACTCCAGATGGTCCGCCAATGACAGCAGCCGCAACGTGATCGCCTTGCCGGACTGGTTGCGGCCCAACACATCTCCCTCCCGGCGCTCCTTGAGGTCGAGGTCGGCCAGGGCGAAGCCGTCCAGCGTCCCGGCCACCGCACGCAACCGCCGCCCGGCGGACGAGTTCGGTGCTGACCAGCTGGCGAACAGGCACAGGCTGGGATGCCGGCCGCGGCCGATCCGGCCGCGCAGCTGATGCAATTGACTGATCCCGAACCTGTCGGCGTCCATCACCAGCATGACCGTGGCGTTGGGGACGTCGACGCCCACCTCGATGACGGTGGTACACACCAGCACGTCGATCTCACCGGCCCGGAAGGCGGCCATCGCGGCGTCCTTCTCCTCCGCGGACAGCCGCCCGTGCATCAGGCCCAGTCGCAGGTTCGCCAGCTCGCCGGAGCGCAACCGGGCATACAGGCCCTCGGCGGTCTCCGGGGCCTTGCCGTTCTGCCCGTCACCCGGGTCGTCGCTTTCGTCGATGCGCGGCGCCACCACGTAGGCCTGGCGGCCGGCGTCGACCTCCTCGATGATGCGTTGCCAGGCCCGCCCGAGCCAGGCGGGCTTGTCCTTGACGAAGATCACATTGCTGGTGATCGGCTGGCGGCCACGCGGAAGTTCGCGCAGCGTCGAGGTTTCCAGGTCTCCGTACACGGTGAGCGCGACGGTGCGCGGTATCGGCGTGGCCGTCATCACCAGCAGGTGTGGTGTCACACCCGGACGGGCCTTGGCCCGCAACTGATCTCGCTGCTCGACACCGAAGCGGTGTTGTTCGTCGACCACCACCATGCCCAGGTTGTCGAATTCCACCGCGTCCTGTAGCAGCGCGTGGGTGCCGACGACGATGCCGACCTCCCCGCCGGCGATCTCGGCCCGGATCTGCTTCTTCTGCGCGGCGGTCATCGAGCCGCTCAGCAGCGCCAGCCGGGTCCCGTTGTCGGCACCGCCCAACTGGCCCGCCATCGCCAGCGGACCGAGCACGTCGCGAATCGACCGGAGATGTTGCGCGGCAAGAACTTCCGTCGGAGCCAGCAGCGCGCACTGATATCCGGCGTCGACCATCTGCAGCATCGCCAGCACCGAGACGATCGTCTTGCCCGAACCCACCTCACCCTGCAACAGACGATTCAACGGCCGGGTCGCCGCGAGCCCGTCGGACAGCACGCCGAGCACCTCACGTTGCCCTGCGGTCAACTCGAAGGGCAAGCGCCCCAACAGTTCTGCGGCCAAACCGTCCGGGCGCGGCGGCGCCGGCGGCCCCGACTCCGACAGCTCGCCGTGGCGGCGGGCCACCAGCGCCCACTGCAGACCGACGGCTTCGTCGAAGGTCAGGCGCTCGCGGGCCCGCTGCCGCCGCGCATCGCTCTCGGCGAGATGGATGTCGCGCAGCGCCTGGTCCTCGGAGACCAGGCCGAGTTTCGCGCGCAGGTCCTCGGGCAGTGGATCCGGCACCGGGTCGAGCACGTCGAGCACTTGGCGCACGCACGAAAAGATGTCCCAGCTCTGGATTTTGGTGCTGGCCGGATAGATCGGGAAGAAGTGACGCTCATAGGCGTCCAACAGTTCTTCGCCGCTGGTCGCGCCCGAGACGTTGGCGATGTTCTTCAGCGACCGGGTCCCCCGGTTGCGTCCATCCGGAGAGTCGAGGACGAGGAACGCCGGGTGGGTGAGCTGCATGACGTTGTTGAAGAATCCGACCTCGCCGGAGAGCATCACCTTGGCGCCCGTGGTCAGATCCTTTTTCAGGTAGTTCGCGTTGAAGAACGTCGCGGTCACCTTGTTGCGCCCGGCGCCAAGGGTGATGCGGTGGCACAGCTTTTTCGGGGTCTTCTTCATCGGGAACGTCTTGGTTTCGGCGATCGTGTCGATGATGGTGATGTGCTCGCCCGTTTCGGGTCGCTCGCCGCCGGCTTCCCAGCGACTTGCGCCCTCGGTGTAGCTGCGCGGGTAGTGGCGCAACAGGGCGTCGACGGTGCGGATGCCGAACACCTCGTCGAGCGATTCCGCGGCCTTGGCGCCCACGACGAAATCCAGCCGGTCGCGCAGCGACACCATCGCTACTCGACCCCGATCAGCAGCGCGTCACCGTGATGGCCGGTGCGGTAGGTGACCAGTTCGGTCCCGGGGTGGTGGTCGTGCATGTGTTCTTCCAGGATGTCGCCGACGGCGCCGCCATTGACATCCGAGCCGTCGGTGTCGATGACGGCGCCCAGCAGCACCGTCACCAGATCACCACCGGAGGCCAGCAGCAGATCGAGCAGGCCGATCGCCGCCCCGACCGCATCGGCGGCCACGATCAACACCTCGTCCCCCGCGATGCCCAGGCCGTCGCCGGGTCGACAGCGGCCCGCCCAGGTCAGCGCGCTCTCGGTGGCGATGCGCACCGAGCCGTGCCGCGCGGCACCGGCGGCGCGGGCCATGGTGTAGCCGTCGTCCACCGCCTGCCGGTCGGTTTCGTGCACGGCCAGCGCGGCCAGCCCCTGCACCATCGACCCGGTCGGGATCGGCACCACGTCGACACCCCAGCCGATGGCCGCCGTGCAGCCGGCCACCAGCTCCTCGGCCGCCACATAGCCGTTGGGCAACACCATCACTTGCGCGGCGCCGGTGTCGACGATGGCCCGCATCAGCTGGTGCGCGCTGATGTTGGTGACGGGATCGTGCCCGACCGGTTCGCGTTGCAGCACGCAGGCACCTTCGCCGGCGAACAGCTCGGCGGCGCCGTCTCCGTCGACCACCGCCAGCACCGCGCGCTCCCGAGTCCAGCCGCCGGCGGGCAGGCCGCCGGTGTCGGAGCTCAACGCCGAGATGACGATGCGGCTGAGCCGCCCGGCCGCGAGACCCGCTTCCACGGCCGCGCCGGCGTCGTCGGTGTGCACGTGCACCGAGTAGGTGCGCTGCGCCGACGACGGCGCCGACGCGATGCCCACCGAATCACCCAGCTCCCCCAGCCGGTCCCGCAGCGTGTCGGCCGCCGAGGGCTCGCAGCCGTCCAGCCGGTACATCACCTCGAAGTGGGGCGCGGGACGCTGCGCGGACGCTTCCGGTTGCAGTGCCCGCGGCGACAGCTCGTAGACCGTGCGGGCCGGGGCCTGCCCGGTGATGGTGCACCGCAGCGCGTCCAGCAGGACCAGCAGACCGCGCCCGCCGGCGTCCACGGCACCGGCGTCGGCGAGCACGTCGAGTTGTTCGGGGGTCTTTTCCAGCGCGACCACGGCCGCGTCACCGGCCGCGATGATCGCCTGCACCAGGCCGTCCCCGGCCCGGGCGCATTGCGCAACGGCGTTCGCCGCCGCCCGCAGCACCGAGACGATGGTCCCGGGAATCTCCTCGCCACCCATCGAACTGATGACCAGCTCCACGCCGCGCTGCAGCGCGGCACCGAGGATGACGGC
>DASTKA010000141.1:0-4739 GCA_035716165.1 Mycobacterium sp.
GGCGACCGCAGGCAGCGGACCGCTGCGGTCGATGATGCGGGCCAGGATGCTGGGGGCACCCGCCGGCACATGAAGCACCATCAGGTACGCGTATGGCACGTCCGGCGACAATCCCGCGGCAACATTCGACAACGCCTCGACACCGCCTGCCGACGCACCGATCGCTACCACACCTTGTAGGGCGCCGACTTCAGCCGTCTCGATCACCACTTTCGACTACCCCTATAGATGGTAGGCAACCCTCCTCGCGGTGGATAGGGCCATATTCGCGCTGTTTGTACCGGTTGGGCAGTGGTACCCCTTTCCGTTGGAAGGAGACGAGTCATGGCGACCGACCAGAATCCCAAGCAGAACGATCTGGAGCCGGCCCGGTTCCGTCGCGATACCGGATACCTGACCACACAACAGGGAGTCCGCGTCGACCACACCGACGATTCGCTGACGGTCGGTGAGCGGGGTCCGACGCTGCTGGAAGACTTTCACGCCCGGGAGAAGATCACCCACTTCGACCACGAGCGCATCCCCGAACGCGTGGTGCATGCCCGCGGCGCCGGTGCCTACGGGTATTTCGAGCCGTACGACGACTGGCTGGCGGACTACACCGCGGCGAAATTCCTGACCAGCCCGGGCGTCCAGACCCCGGTGTTCGTCCGATTCTCCACGGTGGCGGGATCACGTGGATCGGCCGACACCGTCCGGGACGTGCGCGGCTTCGCCACCAAGTTCTATACCGAACAAGGGAATTACGACTTGGTGGGCAACAACTTCCCGGTGTTCTTCATTCAGGACGGCATCAAGTTCCCCGACTTCGTGCACGCGGTGAAGCCTGAGCCGCACAACGAGATTCCGCAGGCCCAGTCGGCGCACGACACGCTGTGGGACTTCGTGGCGCTGCAGCCCGAGACCCTGCACACCATCATGTGGCTGATGTCGGACCGGGCGTTGCCGCGCAGCTACCGGATGATGCAGGGCTTCGGCGTGCACACCTTCCGGCTGGTAAACAGCAGCGGCGAAGGAACTTTCGTCAAGTTCCACTGGAAGCCCCGCCTGGGTGTGCACTCACTGATCTGGGATGAGTGCCAGAAGATCGCCGGCAAGGATCCCGATTACAACCGCCGCGATCTGTGGGAGGCCATCGAGTCGGGCCAGTACCCCGAGTGGGAGCTCGGCGTGCAGCTCGTCGCCGAGGCCGACGAGTTCACGTTCGACTTCGACCTGCTCGACGCGACAAAAATCATTCCCGAGGAACAAGTTCCGGTCCGACCGGTGGGCAAGATGGTCCTGAACCGCAACCCGGATAACTTTTTCGCCGAGACCGAGCAGGTGGCGTTCCACACGGCGAACGTGGTGCCCGGCATCGATTTCACCAATGATCCGCTGCTGCAGTTCCGCAACTTCTCGTATTTGGACACTCAGCTGATCCGCTTGGGCGGCCCCAACTTCGCTCAGCTGCCGATCAACCGCCCCGTCGCGGAGGTCCGAACCAACCAGCATGACGGCTACGGACAGCATGCGATACCGCAGGGCCGTTCGAGCTACTTCAAGAACAGCATCGGCGGCGGCTGCCCGGCGCTGGCCGACGAGAACGTCTTTCGCCACTACACCGAGCGGGTAGACGGAGAGGTAATGCGCAAGCGCGCCAAGTCCTTTGAGAACCACTACAGTCAGGCGCGAATGTTCTGGCAGAGCATGTCGCCGGTCGAAGCCGAACACATCGTGGCCGCGTTCGCCTTCGAGCTCGGCAAGGTGGAGCTTCCCGAGATCCGTTCTGCCGTGGTGGGGCAACTCGCACGGGTGGACGGCGGGCTGGCGGCCCAGGTGGCGGCCAAGCTGGGCCTTCCCGAGCCGCCCGAGGAGCCGGTCGACGGCGGGGTGGTCGCGTCACCGGCTCTGTCCCAGATCGGTGTCAGCGACACCATCGCCTCGCGCAAGATAGCGGTACTGGCCGCCGATGGTGTCGATGTGGTGGGAACGCAACGCTTCATCGAGCAGATGGGCGAACGCGGTGCGATGGTCGAGGTGTTGGCCCCGGTAGCCGGCGGCACGTTGGAGGGCGGATCCGGCGGCGAGCTACCTGTAGACCGATCGTTCACGACGATGGCGTCGGTGCTCTACGACGGCGTCGTGGTGGCGTGCGGGCCGCGGTCGATATCGACCCTGTCCAATGACGGCTACGCCGTGCACTTCGTGACCGAGGCCTACAAACACCTGAAGCCGATCGGCGCCTACGGCGCGGGCGTCGACCTGCTGCGCACCGCCGGAATCACCAACCGCCTGGCCGAGGACACCGACGTGCTCAACGATCAATCCGTCATCACCACCAAGGCCGCGGCCGACGAGTTGCCGGACCGCTTCATCGAGGAATTCGCCGCCGCCCTCGCGCGGCACCGGTGCTGGGAGCGGCGCACGGACCCGGTTCCCGCCTAAAACGTGGTTTTTTCCGCGCCCGAGGCGGGCACTCGGTGAAATAAGCGTCTCATCGTGGACAGGAGGATGCATTATGCCGCGTTCATCGATCAAGAACGAAAAGATGTACCAGGACTTGCGTAAGAAGGGTGACTCCAAGGAAAAGGCCGCGCGGATTTCGAACGCGGCCGCGGGACAGGGCAAGTCGAAAGTCGCCCGCAAGGGCGGCAAGTCCGGGTCTTACCAGGACTGGACCGTGCCAGAACTCAGGAAGCGCGCCAAAGAGCTTGGCATGTCAGGCTATTCAAGCCTGACTAAAGACAAATTGGTCGCCAAGCTGCGTAATCACTGACGCGTCAGGCCGAGTCTCTCGACCAACACCAGAAACGCGACCGCGTAGTCGTTGTCGTCGGTCTGCTTTCTGATGGCGTCCCAATCCAGTTGCTCGCGCACCGCACGCACGGCCGGCAGCAACTTGGCGAAGTCGCAGTGATGCTCACCCAGCGAACGCAGCTGTTGGATCAGCACCATGGTGGGAGGCAACACCGGCATCCTGATCGCCAGCACGTCGTGTTGCACGGCCTGGTCCAGCGTGGCCGCGTCGACGGGCACGCCATTGATGCGGTGCAGGACATCGACGAGCACGCCGCCGGTGCGGGCCTTGAACAACCAATCCTCCGGCGGGCGTTCGATGACGAACCCGGCGTCGCCCAGTGCGGTGACCGCATCGTCCACGTCGGTCTCCGCCACCACCAGGTCCACGTCGTGGCTGGGTTCGGGTGCGCCATAGGCCCATAACGCGTAACTGCCGGCCAGTGCGAAGCGCGGCCCGTTCTCCTTGAGCGCCGACGCCGCGCAGCGCAGCGCATCTCGCAGCTGCGGGGTGCAGGTGGATGCGTCGGTGGTTGCCATGGTGCTTAGGTCATACCCGGCGTGCAGGCGCTGCAACCTGGCGTCATCGCTAAAGCTGTTTAACTTGCGGCTAATTGGGAAATCTCGGGGTTATGTCAACCGCCGTCGTGGTGATCCCCGTGCGCAAGCGGGCGAAGTTGCCGGCGTGCCTGCGCGCGACGCTGACCGGCCGCTTCCGCACTCTGCCGACAGGCGAGAAGGCTGACTTGGTCGAGCGGCTCGAAACCGCCGGCCACCGTATTCATCGACACACCGAACTGGCTGTGATAACACCGGCGCGGACCGGGGCTCGGGACCTCGGATTCGCCCAACACCTCAGTCACTTGGGGAGATCGGCGGCGGGTGATTACGCGTGACGGCGGGGTTGGTTGAGCACTGGCTGGAGTCCGGACGGCTCGAGTTGCCCCTGCCCGCCTCGGGCCGCACCGCCGAACGCTGGCAACGCCTGGCGCGGCTGGCCGAGGAGAACATCGTGGCGGCCAGGATCGCCGAAGCCCATGTCGACGCGGTCGCCATACTTCACGAGTTGGGCGGGAAACCGCCCGAACCCGGCCAGCTATGGGGAGTGTGGGCGGCAGAAGCCCCGGACGCCGCGCTGACCGCCACCGACATCGACGGCGCGTTCAGCCTGAACGGCACCAAGGTCTGGTGCGCGGGCGCGGGATTCTGCACCCATGCGCTGGTGACCGCGCGACTCGACGATGGAACGCCCGGCCTGTTCGCGGTCGCCGCGACCGACCCGACCGTCAAGGCATTGCCCAGCACGTGGTGGAACGCCGGAATGGCGGGCAGTGACACCAGACCCGTCCAGTTCACCAATGCACAAGCCGTCGCTGTGGGCGATCCCGGGGCTTATGTGAACCGCCCCGGCTTCTGGCACGGCGCCATCGGTGTGGCCGCCTGTTGGCTGGGTGGTGCGCGCAGGGTCGCCGACCCGTTATACCGCTGCGCTGCAAGCCAGTCGGCCGACGCATATTCCCTGGCGCACCTGGGTGCCGTGGATGCCGCGCTTGCCGCCAGTGACGCCATCCTGGCCGCAGCCGCAAGTCAGATCGACGAGGACCCGTTCGACCGGGCGGGCACCGCACAGCTGTTGGCTCGTCGGGTGCGCACGGTGGTGGAGCACGCGGTCGACGAAGCCATCACGCGCACTGGGCGTGCGCTGGGCCCCGGCCCGCTGTGTCAGGACGGGCGGCACGCGCAACGGGTGGCCGATCTGAGCATTTACATCCGGCAAAGCCACGCGGAACGGGATCTGGCCGAGCTCGGCCGTCTGGTGGGTCAGCAGGGGATGCGGGTCCCGTGAAAACCGTGCCGGCAGGCAACTGCGCCAGGTTCGCGGTCAAGCCGCTGACGCACGGCGGCACTCCAGCGCCGTTGTGGCTGGCCGAATTCGAGGAGAGGCCGTTGCCGGCACTGGA
>DASTKA010000142.1:0-3950 GCA_035716165.1 Mycobacterium sp.
GCCTGCTCGACGATCACGTGCGCGTTGGTGCCGCTGATCCCGAACGAGGAGACACCCGCCCGCCGTATCCCGCCGTGATCCGGCCACGTCCGCGGCTCGGTCAACAGCGCGACCGCGCCGGCCGACCAATCCACATGCGGCGACGGGATATCCACGTGCAGCGTCTTGGGCATCACCCCGTGCCGAATCGCCTGAATCATCTTGATCACCCCGGCCACCCCCGCCGCGGCCGAGGTATGCCCGATGTTCGACTTGATCGAGCCCAGCCACAGCGGCCGGTCCGCGGGCCGCTCCTGCCCATAGGTCGCCAGCAGGGCCTGCGCCTCGATGGGATCCCCGAGCACCGTCCCGGTCCCGTGGCCCTCGACCACGTCCACGTCCGCGACCGTCAGTCCGGCGTTGGCCAGCGCCGCCCGGATCACCCGTTGCTGCGACGGCCCATTGGGTGCGGTCAAACCATTCGAGGCGCCGTCCTGATTCACCGCCGTACCGCGCAGCAACGCCAACACCGGATGTCCAAGGCGCCGGGCGTCGGCCAACCGCTCCAGCACCAGGACGCCCGCACCCTCGGACCACGAAGTCCCGTCCGCGGCACCGGCGTACACCTTGCAGCGGCCATCGGGAGCCAGCGCGCGCTGACGGCTGAACTCCACGAAGGCCGCAGGGGTGGCCATCACGGTCACACCACCGGCCAGCGCCAGATCGCATTCCCCGGACCGCAGCGACTGCGCGGCCAGATGCATGGAGACCAGCGACGAGGAACACGCGGTATCCACCGACACCGCGGGGCCTTCGAGCCCCAACACGTAGGACACCCGGCCCGAAGTCACGCTGAGCGTCGAGCCGGTGAGCCCGTACCCTTCGAGCTCGCCCTTCACCTCGCCGCCATAGCCGGCGTGGATGACCCCGGCGAACACCCCGGTCGCCGAGCCGCGCAGCGCGAAGGGGTCAATGCCGGCCCGCTCCAACGCTTCCCAGCAGATCTCCAGCATCATCCGTTGCTGGGGATCCATGGCCAGCGCCTCGCTGGGCCCGATGCCGAAGAAGCCGGCGTCGAAGTCACCCGCGTCCCGCAGGAAGCTGCCCTGCCGGGTGTACATCTTGCCCTTGGCGTCGGGGTCGGGGTCGTACAACCCTTCGACGTCCCAGCCCCGGTCGGCCGGGAAGTCCGATACGGTGTCGCGGCCGCCGATCACCAGTTCCCACAGGTCTTCTGGCGATTCGACGCCACCGGCGTAGCGGCACGCCATGCCCACCACCGCGACCGGCTCCAAGAGCCGGCCCTCCAGTTCCGCGACACGCCGCCGGGTCCGCCTGAGATCCGCCGTGAGGCGTTTCAGGTAGTCCACGTGTTGCGTGGTGCCCGGCATCGTTGCTCCTTGCGGGGTGTCAGCGGCCGAGTTCTTCATCGAGGATCGCAAAGAGTTGGCTTTCGGTGGCGGCGTCGAGGTCGTCGTCGAGGTGTTCGGCGTCGGAGAGATCGCCCGGCGGGAGCGCGGCGAGCAGGTTGTGAATGCGGGCCCGCAGCACCGATTTGTCCTCGGCATTCCAGTTGGGCGCACCGAGCAGCGCCTGCAGTTCGCGGGTGATGTCGTTGAAGCGGCCCATCAGGTTCGGCTGATCGTGGGCGCCCCCGGTGCCGGCCAGTTGGGTGTCCAGGTGCGCGGCCAACACGGTCGGTGTCGGGTAGTCGAATATCAGCGTCGGTGAAAGGGTAAGGCCCGTGGCATTTTTCAGCCGGTTACGCAGTTCGACGGCGGTCAGTGAATCAAAACCCAGTTCCTGGAAGGCGCGGCCGGCGTCGATGTCCGCCGGATTGGGCACACCCAGCACCAGCGCGGCGTTGCCGCACACCAGGTCGACCAGCTCGCGCTGCCGCGCCTCCGGAGTCAGTCCCTGCAGGCGCGCCGAGAGCCCGGTTGCCGACGCGGTGACCTCGGTGTCATCGATGACGCGCCGGGACGGACCGGCGACGAGCTCCCGCAACAGCGGTGGCAGCGCGGCGACGTTGTCGGACAGGGCGGCCCGGTCCACCCTGGCGGCCACCAGCACCGGAGCGTCGGCCAGCATGGCGGCGTCGAACGCCGCCAGCGCCTGCTCGGTGGACAGCGGCGCGAGCCCGATCCTGTGCATCCGGGCCTTGTCCCGATCGCCGAGGTGCGCCGTCATCGCCGAGGCCTGCTCCCACAGGCCCCAGGCCAGCGACAGGCCGGGCAACCCGTGGGTGCGCCGATATGCGGCCAGCCCGTCGAGGAAACTGTTGGCCGCCGCGTAGTTGGCCTGACCCGGCGTTCCCACGATCCCGGCCATCGACGAAAACACCACGAAGGCCGACAGATCCACGTCACGGGTGAGCTCGTGCAGGTTCCAGGCCCCGTCGACCTTGGCGCGCAGGACGGCGTCCACCCGATCCGGCGTGAGCGACGAGATCAACCCGTCGTCGAGAATGCCCGCGGCGTGCACGATTCCGCGCAGCGGATACTGCGCCGGTATCTGGGCCAGCATCGCCGATGCCGCCTCGCGGTCGGCGACATCGCACGCCGCGACCGACACCTGCGCACCGGCCTGCTGCAGCCCGGCCACCAGTTCGGCGACCCCGGCGGCCTGGGCGCCGGTCCGGCTGACCAGCATCACGTGGGCCACCCGGTAGCGGTCGACGAGGTGGCGGGCCAGCGCCGAGCCGGCCATACCGGTGCCACCGGTGATCACCACGCTGGAACCCGCCAGCCCCCCGCCGCAGCCGCTGAGCACCTCGCCGGGTCCCGTTCCGACGGTCAGCGCGACCTTGCCGATGTGGCGTGCCTGGCTGACGTACCGGTAGGCCGCCGATGCGCAGCGGACGTCGAAGGTCTTCTGCGGCAACGGTTTCAAGACCCCGTCCGTCAACAGCCGCACGATCTCGGCCAGCATGGCCGCGGTGCGGTCGGGTCCGGCCTCCATCAAATCGAACGCCCGGTAGACCGCGCCCCGATAGTGGTCGGCGACGACCTGCGGATCGCGCACGTCGGTCTTGCCCATTTCGATGAATCGCCCGCCGGGCGCCAGCAGCCGCAACGACGCGTCGGTGAACTCACCGGCCAGGGAGTTGAGCACCACGTCGAATCCTGCGCCGTTGGTGGCAACCGAGAACTTCGCCTCGAACTCCGTCGTGCGCGAATCGCCGATGTGGTCGTCGTCGAATCCCATCGCGCGCAGGGTGTCCCACTTACCGCGGCTGGCGGTGGCGAAAACCTCGGCGCCCCAGTGCCGCGCCAGCTGGACCGCGGCCATGCCCACCCCGCCGGTGGCGGTGTGCACCAAGACCCGCTCGCCGGCGCGCAGCCCGCCCAGCACCGACAGCCCATACAGCGCCGTCAGGAACACCACCGGCACACCCGCGGCCGCCACCAGTGACAACCCCGCGGGCACCGGTGTCACCACGCGATGATCCACCACCGCTTCGGAACCGACGACCCCGAACAACCCCATCACCGCGTCACCGACGGCCACGCCGGTCACGTCCGGGCCCACCTCGACGACCACGCCGGAGCCCTCGGCTCCCAGCTGGCCGCCGCCCGGATACATGCCGAGCGCTACCAGGACATCGCGGAAGTTGACCCCGGCCGCGGCCACCGCCACCCGCACCTGCCCGCCGGTCAATTCTGTTCGCGGGCAGGGTGTTACGACCAGGTCCTCCAGCGTGCCCTCGCCGCCGGCGTCCAACCGCCAGCCCGCGGAAGGCAGCTGGATCGCGGCGTCCACCGGCCGCAACCGCGCCGCATACGCCACACCCCGGCGAACCACCACTTGCGGCTCGCCGCAACCGATTACCGCGCCGGCGTCGACCGAGCCATCGGAGTCGATCAGCACCATCCGTCCCGGGTGCTCGGCCTGGGCCGAGCGCACCAGACCCCAGACCGCCGCGCCGGCCAGGTCCGAAACGTCCTCGCCGGCAAGGGCGACGGCCCCAC
>DASTKA010000143.1:0-6534 GCA_035716165.1 Mycobacterium sp.
CCGCTCGAACTGCCGCACCCCCGGCTCGCGGGTGTAGTCGGCGGCGATCTTGCGCAGCGCCACGTCGGTGACGACGACCTCGTCGTCGGTCAGCGCCGCCCGGTCCCGCTGCCGCGGCAGCAGGTAGTCGCGGGCGATGGCGACCTTGTCGTCCTCGGTGTAGCCGTCGATCTGCACCAGCTCCATGCGGTCCAGCAGGGCCGACGGGATGTTCTCGATGACGTTGGCGGTGGCCAGGAATACGACGTCGGACAGGTCCAGGTCGAGGTCCAGGTAGTGGTCGCGGAACGTGTGGTTCTGCGCCGGGTCGAGGACCTCGAGCAGCGCCGCGCTCGGGTCGCCGCGGTAGTCGGAACCAACCTTGTCGATCTCGTCGAGCAGCACAACGGGGTTCATCGACCCCGCCTCGCCGATCGCCCGCACGATCCGGCCCGGCAAGGCGCCCACATAGGTGCGCCGGTGCCCGCGGATCTCCGCCTCGTCACGCACACCGCCCAGGGCGACGCGCACGAACTTGCGGCCCAGCGCCCGGGCCACGCTCTCACCCAGCGACGTCTTGCCGACGCCCGGGGGACCGGCCAGCACCATCACGGCGCCGGAGCCGCGGCCGCCGACGACCTGCAGGCCGCGCTGCGCCCGGCGGGTGCGCACGGCAAGGTATTCGACGATGCGGTCCTTGACGTCGTCGAGCCCGTGGTGGTCGGCGTCGAGGATCTCCCGCGCGGCCTTCAGGTCCGTCGAGTCCTCGGTCCGGACGTTCCACGGCAGGTCGAGCACGGTGTCCAGCCAGGTGCGGATCCAGCCGCTTTCGGGGCTCTGGTCGCTGGCGCGTTCCAGCTTGCCGACCTCGCGCAGCGCGGCCTCGCGCACCTTTTCGGGCAGCTCGGCGGCCTCGACGCGGGCGCGATAGTCGTCCGACCCGTCGGGTTCGCCCTCGCCCAGCTCCTTGCGGATGGCGGCGAGTTGCTGGCGCAGCAGGAACTCCTTCTGCGTCTTCTCCATGCCCTCACGGACGTCCTCGGCGATCTTGTCGCTCACCTCGACTTCTGCGAGGTGCTCAGCGGTCCAATCGATCAGCACGCGCAACCGCTCTGCGACATCGACAGTCTCGAGCAGCTGCCGCTTCTGTGCGTTGGACAGGTAGGACGCGTAGCCGGAGGTGTCCGCCAACGCCGACGGATCGGTCAGCCTGTTGACGTAATCGATGATCTCCCAGGCTTCGCGGCGTTGCAGCATCGCCAGCAGCAGCTTCTTGTATTCCGCCGTCAGCGCTTTGATTTCGTCGGTGGTCTCGGTTTCGGGGACCTCGGTCACCTCAACCCACAGCGCCGCACCTGGTCCGGAAGCTCCCGCCCCGATCTGGGCCCTGCGCTCGCCGCGTACCACCGCGGCGGTGCCGCCGCCGGCGATGCGGCCGACCTGCAAGATTTTCGCGATCACCCCGTGCGACGGATACCGGTCCTCGAGCCGGGGGGCGACCAGCAGCTGCCCCGATTCGCTCGCTTGCGCGGCGTCGATCGCCGCACGCGACGCGTCATCCAGCGCGATCGGCACCACCATTCCGGGCAACACGATGGTGTCGGTGACAAACAGCACCGGCACCGAGTTGGCTTCAGCCATCAAGTCCTCCAAAAGTTGAGTCTGATGCACTTAACCCAGCCGGGTGCCGGATTGTTCCCGTGGACCCCCGGCCGTCACGAGTGTGCGGCCAGCCTCACATCGAGCCGCGACTGTGCGGCCGGCTTCACACCGCCGGCAGGGGACCCAGTCGCTTGAGTTGGGTGACGTGCTGGGGCGACAGCTCTTCGAGGCAGGTGACGCCGAGCAACGCCAGAGTCCGCAGAACCCCGCTCGCGAGAATGTCGATCGCGCGGTTCACCCCCGCCTCGCCGCCGGCCATCAAGCCGTACAGGTAGGCCCGCCCGACCAGTGTGCAGCGCGCCCCCAGCGCGGTCGCTGCGACGATGTCGGCACCCGACATGATGCCGGTGTCCATCAGGATCTCGGTGTGCTTCCCGAGCTCGCGGGCGACCGTGGGCAATAGGTGAAAGGGCACGGGGGCCCGGTCCAGTTGGCGCCCGCCATGATTGGACAACACGATGCCGTCGACGCCGCGGTCGACGACGGCGCGCGCATCCTCAAGTGTCTGAATCCCTTTCACGACGAGCTTTCCCGGCCACTGCGACTTGATCCAGTCCAGATCATCAAAGGTGAGGCTGGGATCGAACATGGTGCTCAGGTACTCGGCGACGGTGCCCGGCCAGCGATCCAGCGACGCGAACGCCAGCGGCTCGGTGGTGAGCAGATCGAACCACCATTTCGGGTGCGGCACGGCATCAAGCACGGTGCGCAGCGTCAGTGTCGGCGGGATTGTCATGCCGTTGCGGTTATCCCGTAGCCGCGCACCGGAGACCGGAACGTCGACCGTCGCCAGCAGGGTGTCGAAGCCCGCATCGGCGGCGCGCTGCACCAGCGCCATCGAGCGTTCGCGATCGCGCCACATGTAGAGCTGGAACCACTTTCGGCCCTGCGGGACAGCGGTCACCAGATCCTCGATGGCGCAGGTTCCCAGCGTCGACAGCGAGAACGGGATCCCCGCCCTGGCCGCCGCGCTTGCGCCGGCGATCTCACCCTCGGTGTGCATCAAGCGGGTGAACCCCGTGGGCGCGATGCCGAACGGTGACGCGACCGGCTGTCCCAGCACATCCCAACCGGCGGTGACGTTGCTGACGTCACGCAGGATGGTGGGATGAAACTCGATGTCGCGGAAAGCTTGTCGCGCGCGTTCGATGGACAACTCGTCTTCGGCGGCACCATCGGTGTAATCGAACGCCGCCTTGGGGGTGCGGCGTTTGGCGATCGATCGCAGATCCTCGATGGTGTAGGCGGCGTCGAGGCGGCGCTTGGTCCCGTTGAACCGGGGCCGCTTGAATTGCATCAACGGTGCGAGGTCGCGCACTTTGGGCACTCGTCGTCGGACTGCCATGTGTGCAACCGTAGTCATATGGAATCGGCAGGCGACCCCTTCGATCTCAAACGTTTTGTGGACGCGCAGCAGCCGGTGTACGGCGATGTCGTCGACGAGCTGCGGGCAGGACGAAAACGCAGTCACTGGATGTGGTTCGTCTTTCCGCAGCTGCGCGGACTGGGTGGCAGCGCCATCGCGGTCCGGTTCGGCATCGGCTCGCTCGACGAAGCCGGCGCATACCTGGGCCACGAGCTGCTAGGGCCGCGGTTGCGCGAGTGCGCCCGGCTGGTTACCGCGGTGCAGGGTCGCTCGATCGGACAGATCTTCGGCTCGCCCGACGACCTCAAACTGTGCTCGTCGATGACGCTGTTCGCCCACGCCACCGAGGACAACCAGGACTTCGTCACGGTGCTCGACAAGTATTACGACGGCCGCGAGGACCGGCTGACTTTGGAGCGGCTGGCGCTGCGGCCCTAAGCGGGGCGCGACCCGCTTCGCCCGGCTACGCCGCGCTCGCGATCGCCCCTAAGCGGGGCGAAGGATCCGCCAGCCGTGCGCCTCGACCGCGACGGCATCGACGATCTCCTGCGGCGGGGCCGCCGACCCGCCGATCACCTCCGCTCGGGGAGTGCCCACCTCCGGCAGCGAGACTCGCAGCGGCTGGTCGTCGATATTGAGCACCACCAGCAGGGCATCGTCGCCGCTGCGTGTCTCGTACACGTAGTGCCGGTTTTCCAGCAGTCGTGCCGTGGTGGACGCCGAGTGCAGCCAGGGGTAGCGGCGACGCAGCCCGACCAGGTACTGGTGCAGCCGCCACATCTCGACGCCGAAGCCATCGAGTTGCATTGGGGGAGAGCCGAACTCGGGGCGTACCGCGTCGTCGCCGCCGAAACGTTCTTCCTTGACACCGCGGAATCCCAGCTCGTCACCGGCATAGACGCTGGGCACCCCGCCGACCGTCAGCAACAGCACCAGCGCATGGGCGACGTGGTCGGGGTTTTCCAGCCGGCTGGCGACGCGGGTGACGTCGTGGTTGCCGATGAACGTCAGCGGCGCGAAGCCGGTCAAGAATTCGTTGTGGCGCTGTAGCGCCCAGTCCAGTTCGAAGAAGTTGCCGTCGTTGAGGCCGCTCCAAATCGCCTTCCACAGCTCGTATTGCGTGGCCGAGTCGAAGGTGGCGGCCTTGACGACGGCGGTGTAGTCGCCGTGGATGAGTTCGCCGACGAACCAGGCGTCCGGGTAGCGTTCGCGCACCCTCGGCAGGGTTGAAGCCCAGAAGTGTTGTGGCACCGCATAAGCCGCATCGAGTCGCCAGCCGTCGGCGCCGCGCCCCAACCAGTGCGCCATCACGTCGACGGTGTAGTCGGCCACTTCGGGGTTGTCGTGGTTGAGGGTGATCAGTCCGTCGTGGCCTTCGAAGGTGTGAAAACGGCCGGGACGTCCGCGAAACCAGCGCGCGGCCGCGTCGTCGTCGGCCGCCTCCCGGTAGCGCGCGAAATCCTGGCCGACGTGGTTGAAAACCCCGTCGAGCAGTACCCGCAGGCCGCGGCGATGCGCCTCGGCGACCAGGTGGTCGAAGTCTGCGTCATCGCCGAGCCGGGGGTCGATGCGGTAGTGGTCGGTGGTGTCGTAGCCGTGTGTGCGCGAGGCGAAGACGGGTCCCAGCGCGATGCCGGAGGCCCCGAGCTCGATGGCGTGGTCCAACCAGTCGACGAGCCGCCGCAACCGGTGTTCCTCCGGTCGCGGCGGCTCGTTTGACTGCGGCGTGGGAAACGCTCCCACGAACCCCAGGGGGTAGACCTGCCACCAGATGGCGTGCTGCACCCACACGGGTCCGGTCACGGCACTGGTCACGACGGCGCGATCAGCCGGCGGTGGCGAGCGTCTGGGAGGCGATGATCGCTTGTGCCACACCGGAAACGATCGCCGCGGCCTTCAACGCCTCCTGGATGGTTTCCCGGCTGACGCCCGCTTCGCGCAGCGTGTGCTCGTGAGCGGCCACGCAGTCGGGGCATCCGTTGATCGAGGAGACCGCGAACGACCACAGCTCGAAGTTGGCCTTCCCCACGCCGGGATTGGCGATGATGTTCATCCGCAACCCGGCGCGCAGGTCGTCGTACTTGCCGTCCAGGAAGCCCCGGCCCCGGTAGAACACGTTGTTCATGCCCATGATCGAGGCGGCTCCCAGCGCCGCGTTGTATGCCTCGGCGGACAGGATGTCGGCCGCCTCGGCGCCAATCTCGGTCAGCACCTGCGTGTTCCGGGTCGCCGCGGCACTGGCCAGCAGGGTCCCCCACAGCTGCTCCTCGTTGAGCTCCGTCGTGCGACTGATCGAGCCCAGGTTCAGCTTGAGGTCCTTGGCGTATTCCGGCAGCGCTTCTTTAAGGTTTTCTACGCTCATCTCGCCTCCTTGTCAGACCTTATGCGATCGCGCCTGAATCAGGCCGACTTCTTGAGCAGCTCGGTGGCGTCCAGCGTCGGGTCGCCCTTGCGCCAGTTGCAGGCGCACAGCTCGTCGGACTGCAGTGCGTCCAGGACGCGCAGCACTTCCTCGACGTTACGGCCCACGGAACCCGCGGTCACAGAGACGAATTGGATTTCGTTGTTCGGATCGACGATGAAGGTCGCCCGGTCGGCCACTCCGTCGGCGTTGAGCACACCGGTGCCCAAGCTCAGCTCCCGCTTGATGTCGGAGAGCATCGGGAAGGGCAGTTTCTTCAGATCGTCGTGCTGCGCACGCCAGTTGAAGTGCACGAACTCGCTGTCGATCGAGACGCCCAAAACCTGCGCGTCGCGGTCGGCGAATTCGTCGTTGAGCTTGCCGAACGCGGCAATCTCGGTCGGGCACACGAAGGTGAAGTCCTTCGGCCAGAAGAACACCACGCGCCACTTGCCGGCGTGGTCCTCGTTGGTGATCGTGGTGAAGTAGTCCTCAGGCTGCTTGGCGTCGACCTTGGACAGATCGCCCGCGATCAACGCAGTGAGCTCGTAGGCGGGGAACTGGTCGCCGATGGTCAGCAGAGGCATATCGCTCCTTATCTGGATTTACTCAAAATTAGATGTTCTCCACCATGCTGCCGGGTAGCGTTATTGAAGTAAAGGTGATATTTCCCACTACACTCATAGGTATGCCCGATAAGACTTATCAGCCCACGATCGCCGGCCTGCGCGCGTTCGTCGCGATCGCCGAGAAGCGTCAATTCAGCAGTGCCGCAACGTCCCTCGGTGTCAGCCAGTCGACATTGTCACAGGCACTGGCGGCGCTCGAAACCGGTCTGGGCACCCAGCTGGTCGAGCGCTCGACGCGGCGTGTCTTCCTGACGGCACAGGGCACCGAACTGCTCCCGCGCGCCCAGGCGGTCGTCGATGCGGCCGACGCGTTCAGCGCCGCCGCGGCGGGCTCAGCGGATCCGCTGCGAACCGGTCTACGGCTGGGGCTGATACCCACCGTGGCGCCCTATGTGCTGCCGACCGTGCTGGCCGGGCTCGCCGAACAACTGCCGGGGCTGAGCCTGCGGGTCACCGAAGACCAGACCGAACGCCTGCTGGCGATCCTGCGGGAGGGC
>DASTKA010000144.1:0-4929 GCA_035716165.1 Mycobacterium sp.
GCGATCCCGCGGTGGTCGCGCTGATCGCCGAGGGCGAAGGCGGGTCGGTGCCGTATGCCGTCGCCGCCAATCCGGCCGCCCAAGAGCGGGGCCTGCGCGCCGACGACCTGGTCAACCAGCTCGCCGCGACCGTCGATGGCCGCGGTGGTGGCAAGGCGGACCTGGCGCAGGGCTCCGGCAAGGATCCGGGCGGCATCGACGCGGCGCTCGACGCGGTACGTTCCGAAATCGCCGTGATAGCGCGGGTCGATTGAGTGGTCTCAGCACAGCACCGCTTGCCTGACCGGCCCGGCGATCCTCACCAGGACCCTGGACGGGGACGTCGGCTCGGCATCGACGTCGGCAGCGTCCGCATCGGCGTGGCCTGCAGCGACCCCGACGCCATCCTGGCCACCCCGGTCGAAACCGTCCGCCGCGACCGCAACGGCAAACATCTGCGGCGGCTGGCCGCGCTGGCGGCCGAACTCGAGGCCGTCGAGGTGGTGGTCGGGCTGCCGCGCACGCTGGCCGATAGAACCGGCCCGTCGGCCCTGGACGCGATCGAGATGGCCGATGCGCTGGCCCAGCGCATCGCCCCCACTCCGGTGCGGCTGGCCGACGAGCGGCTGACCACCGTGGCCGCGCAGCGATCGCTGCGCGCGGCGGGGGTGCGGGCCAAAGAGCAGCGCGCGATGATCGATCAGGCGGCGGCGGTGGCGATCCTGCAGAGTTGGCTGGATCAGCGCCGCGCGGCAGTGGCGGGGGAGCTCAGCGATGGTTGACAGCGCACGGCAGGAACGAGCCGAGCCCGAGGAGGTGGGCGCGCCCTCGCGGCGCAGGGCCAGCCGCGTCACCCGCAAGAAGGCCGAGCGGGGCCGTCGCCGGCGGCGCTTCGCGGGCAAGATCGTGCTCGCGGTGGCCGTCGTGGTGGTGCTCGCCGCTGTTTTCGTGGGCGGCAAGTTCTGGCACACGCTGTTCGGGGCCGGTGACGACTACAGCGGTAGCGGCAAGCGTGACCTGGTGATTCAGGTGCAGGCCGGTGACTCGACCACCAATATCGGCGAGACGCTGCAAAAAGAGCAGGTCATCAAGACGGTGCGGGCGTTCGTCAACGCCGCGCACGGCAACAGCGCCATCAACTCGATTCAGCCCGGCTTCTACCGGATGCGCACCGAAATCCCGGCGGCAAACGCCGTCGCGCGGCTGACCGATCCGAAGAGCCGGGTGGGCAGGCTGGTCATCCCCGAAGGCCGTCAGCTCGACGACACCACCGACATGAAGACCAACGTGGTGACGCCGGGAATCCTGACGCTGATCTCACGCGCCACCTGCGTGGATCTCGACGGTGACAAGCGCTGCGTCCCGGTGCAGGACCTGCGCGCCGCCGCGACCAACAGCAGTACGGCGGCCCTGTCGGTGCCGCCGTGGGCGCTCGAGCCGGTCAACGAGCTCGGCAAGGACCACCGCCGGATCGAGGGCCTGATCGCGCCCGGCACCTTCAATCTCGATCCATCCGCTTCGCCGGAGAGCATCCTGGCCACCCTGATCGGGGCGGGAGCCGAGGAGTACGTGAAGTCCGGGCTGGTGGACACCGCCCAGGCCATGGGCCTGTCGCCGTACGACATCCTGGTGGTGGCGTCCCTGGTGCAGCAGGAATCCAACTCCCAGGACTTCGCCAAGGTCGCGCAGGTCATCTACAACCGCCTGCACGCCCACCACACGCTCGAATTCGACTCGACGGTCAACTACCCGCTGGACCGCCGCGAGGTGGCCACCAGCGACGCCGACCGGACGCAGAAGACGCCGTGGAACACCTACGTGTCGCAGGGCTTGCCGGCCACCGCGATCTGTTCGCCCGGCACCGACGCGCTGCACGCCGCCGAGCACCCGCAACCCGGCGACTGGCTGTACTTCGTCACCATCGACGCGCAGGGCACGACGCTGTTCACCCGCGACTATCAACAACACCTGGCCAACATCGAGCTGGCCAAGCACAACGGTGTCCTCGACAGCACGCCCCGCTAGCGCGGCGCCCCGCAAGGCGGCCGTGCTCGGCAAGCCGATCGCTCATTCGAAGTCCCCGCAGTTGCACCTGGCCGCCTACCGCGCGCTGGGCCTCACCGACTGGACCTACGAGCGCATCGAATGCGACGCCGAGCAGCTGCCGGGCGTGGTCGGCGGTTTCGGGCCCGAATGGGTCGGGGTGTCGGTGACCATGCCCGGCAAGTTCGCCGCCCTGCGGTTCGCCGACGAGCGCACCGACCGCGCCCAACGGGTGGGGTCGGCCAACACCCTGGTCCGCACGCCGACGGGCTGGCGGGCCGACAACACCGACATCGACGGGGTCGCCGGCGCGCTGGGTAGCGCTTCTGGATGGGCGCTGGTCTGTGGATCGGGCGGTACCGCGCCGGCGGCCGTCGCGGGCCTAGCCCAGCTGGGCGTCGCCGGCATCACCGTGGTGGCCCGCAACCCCGACAAGGCGGCCCGGCTGGTGAAGCTGGGCAACGAACTGAGCGTGCCGACGCGGTTCTGCCACCTGGACGGCGACGGGCTGGCCGACGAGGTGGCGGCCGCCGAGGTGCTGGTCAGCACCATCCCGGCGGACGTGGCCGCGAGCTATGCCGGGACGTTCGAACGCATCGGTGTGCTGTTGGACGCCGTGTACGACCCGTGGCCCACGCCGCTGGCCGCCGCAGTGAGTGCCGCCGGTGGCCGGGTGATCAGCGGCCTGCAGATGCTGCTGCATCAGGCCTTCGCGCAGGTCGAACAGTTCACGGCGCGCCCCGCCCCGCGCGAGGCCATGACTTGCGCGGTGACCGCACCGGATTAGCCTGCCGCACATGCGGATTGCGGCGGCCTGTCTGGTGCTGGCCTGGTTGGCGGCCTTGAGCCGCTATGACATCCGGGAACGCCGGTTGCCCAACGCGCTGACGCTGACCGGCGCCGCGGCGATCCTGGCGGTCGCGGCGCTGGCCGGGCGCGGGTCGCCGGCGCTGGCCGGGACCGTGGCGCTGACCGCTGTCTATTCGGTGGTCCACTGCGTGGCGCCTGGTGGAATGGGCGCCGGCGACGTCAAGCTGGCCCTCGGTCTGGGCGCGTTGACCGGTTGTTTCGGCGCCGGCGCGTGGTTTCTGGCGGCGGTGGGCGCGCCGCTGCTGACGGCGGCGCTCGGAGCGGTCTCGCTGGCGCGTCGTGCCGGTGGCACGGTGCCGCACGGGCCGTCGATGTGTCTGGCCAGCGCGGCGGCCGTGGGGCTGGCGCTGCTCTGAGGCCTCAGTTCGGGACGGCGGTGGGGCGCAGCAGCGGCAACAGCTGGTCGCCGAGCCGGACCGCCTCCGACTTGTACGGGGTGTCCGACAGCACGAAGTGGGTGACCCCGAGGTCGGCGTATCTGCGCAGCGCGGCGGCGACTTCGACCGCCGAGCCGACCAGCCACGTCGTCCCGGCGCCTTCCCCGCCGAACTTGCTCGGCGTTGTGTACAAGCAGGAATCGAGGACTTCCCCGCGCCCGGCAAGCTCTTGGAGCCGCCGCTGGCCCGCGGACCCCGCCGGGTCGTGCAGCAACAGCATGGTGGGCGTGCCGGCCAGCTTGGCGACCTTCGCCTCGGCGTCGCGCCAGGCTTCCTCGGACGTGTCGCGCACCAGGGTCGTCACCCGAAGGCCGAATTCCAGCGGCGCGTGCTCGCGACCGAGCTTGTCGGACAACGACTTCAGCCGGTCGATGCGTTCGGCGATCCCGTCCAGCGGCTCACCCCAGAACAGTTGGACGTCGGCGTCGGTCGCGGCGACCTGCTCGGCGGCCGCCGATGCTCCGCCGAAATAGAGCTTGGGGTAGCGGCCGTCGGGCGCACCGGACGGGCGGGGCTGCAGCGTCGAGTGTTCGACGCCGAAGAACTCGCCACGGAAAGTGACGTCGTCCTCGCTCCACAGCCGGCGGACCAGCCTGATGAATTCGCGGGTGCGCTGGTAGCGGCGTGACTTGTCGACTTCGGCGTCGCCGTAGGCGGCCAAGTCGTCGGCGCCGCTGACGATGTTGACCAACAGCCGGCCGTTGTTGAGCCGATCGAGGGTCGCCGCCGCGCTGGCGAAATGCGCCGGATGCCAGTAACCGGGGCGCACCGCCACCAGCGGGGCGAACTTGGTGGTGCGCGCGGCGATCGCGGTCGCGACCGTCAACGTGTCCGGCCGCCCCCAGCCGGTGCCGATCAGCGCGCCCTCCCAGCCGTGTTGCTCGGCGCGCAGCGCCAGGTCGACCGAATAGTCCAGGCTTCCCCAGCCGTCGACGGTGTCGTCGCCTCGATGGCCCGGCTCGACGGTATTCGGTATGTACCAGAGAAATTGACCCACCAGGCAACATCGTGGCACACGACCACGGGCTTGGCGGCCCGGCCTGGCGGAGGCGCGAGTGCGGGGCCCGGCCCCGCGGGCTGCGCGAATCGGCTTTTCGGAACTCCACATGGGAAGATGGGACCCGTGTTGCGTTGGATCACTGCTGGGGAGTCGCACGGTCGCGCGCTGGTAGCCGTGCTCGAAGGCATGGTCGCCGGTGTGGAGATCACCTCCCTCGACATTTCCGAACAGCTGGCCCGTCGCCGCCTCGGTTATGGCCGCGGCGCCCGGATGGCGTTCGAGCGGGACGCGGTGACCGTGCTGTCCGGGGTGCGTCACGGTGTCACCCTGGGCGGGCCCATCGCCGTCGAGATCGGCAATACCGAATGGCCCAAATGGGAGACCGTGATGGCCGCCGACCCGGTCGACCCTGGCACGCTGGCCGACAGCGCGCGCAATGCGCCGCTCACCCGCCCGCGACCCGGCCACGCCGACTACGCGGGCATGCTCAAGTACGGCTTCGACGACGCCCGGCCGGTGCTGGAGCGGGCCAGCGCCCGCGAGACCGCCGCCCGGGTGGCGGCCGGGACCGTCGCCCGGGCGTTCCTGCGGCAGTCGCTG
>DASTKA010000145.1:0-47202 GCA_035716165.1 Mycobacterium sp.
CCGGTCAACTGCACCTCGACCCGTCCGTGCAGGCCCGCATCAACGACATTCTCAACGCCCAAACTGGAACCACTGTGGCACAAGAGAACCTGGCCAAGAACCAGGCGCAGGCGCAAGCGAACGCGGCCCTGTCCGGGTCGCTGTCGGAGCCAATCCTGATCCAGCAGTGCATCGAGGCGGCGCAGGTGATCAAACCGGCGGTCTTCAACTGCTTCCCCGGCGGCAGTAGTGCGACCCCACTGGTGACGGTGCCGGGTCACTGACGTGGACCGCGTCGAGGAGAGCCAAACCTAAACACCCGCCCCCGCCAACAAGGAAGTAACCCGCGCCCGTGGAACAGATCAACAAGAAGCTCATGAACTGGGCGTCCATCCTGGCGCCCAACACCAGGCTCCAAGCCGAGGCGACGGCCAGCATGCCGTTCATCCACCCGCACGTCGCGCTCATGCCCGACGCGCACCTCGGCAAAGGCGCCACCGTCGGTTCCGTCATCCCCACCCTCGGCGCGATCATCCCCGCCGCCGTCGGTGTCGACGTCGGGTGCGGCATGATCGCCGTCCGCACCCAGTGGAGCCGCGACGACTTCATCGGCGCCGGCGCGCGGCCGCTCGCCAACCTTCGGATGATGATCGAGACCGCGATCCCCCTGTCCGCCGGCAAATACAACCAGCAGTTGACCGACACCGCCGAGAAACGCGTCCACGACCTGGAGATCCTCGCCCACCGCGCCGGCTTCGACCCCGCCCGCTACACCTCGAACTGGCGGTTGCAGTTGGGCAGCCTCGGTTCCGGCAACCACTTCATCGAGGTCACCGCCGACGAGCAGGACCGCGTGTGGCTGTTCCTGCACTCCGGGTCACGCGGTGTCGGCAACAAGATCGCCCAGCATCACATCAACGCCGCCCGCCAACTGTGCGAGCAGTGGTGGATCCAGCTACCCGACCCTGACCTCGCCTACCTCGTCGAAGGAACCTGGGAGTTCGACACCTACATCCGCGAGTTGCAGTGGGCGCAGCGGTTCGCGCTGCTCAACCGCGAGGAGATGATGGACCGCGTCGCGGCCGCCATCGCTGGGTGGATCGGTGAGCCCGTCGACGAGGCCGAGCGGATCAACTGCCACCACAACTTCACCCAGCGCGAACGCCACTGGGGCAAGGACGTGTGGCTGTCCCGCAAGGGTGCCATCGAGGCCACCGAGGGCACGCCGGGCCTCATCCCCGGCAGCATGGGCACCGCGTCCTACGTCGTGGTCGGCAAGGGCAACACGCTGTCACTGCACTCGTCCCCGCACGGCGCCGGCCGGGAACACTCCCGCTCGGCCGCGCGGAAACTGTTTACCCGCGACCAACTGCGCGAGGCCATGGCGGGCATCGAATATCGGGACACTGAGGCGTTCCTCGACGAGATTCCCGCCGCCTACAAACCGATTGACCGGGTGATGGCGGACGCCGCCGACCTGGTGGAGATCCGGCACACCCTCCGACAGCTGGTCAACGTCAAGGGCGACTGACGGCCCCGTAGCCCCCAGCGAAGAGGCCTCCGCGCACCGGTGCTGAACGGACGCGCGGAGGCCTCTCCTGTGTGCGCTCAGGGCGTCGGCCACGCCCTGCCGAGGGAATGTTGCGCACACTCACCCTGCGCGGCCATGGAACCGCACCAAGGACCCGCGTCAGGGTGTCAGGCCCGTGCAGCCACTTCCTCCTGTGCCCGTGGCTGCACGGGGGTCTACTTCCGTCCTGTCCCGTTGCAGGACGGGCAGGTGATCCGTTTGGCCACTCCACTGCGGTCTTGGGTGACGACCTGCTTCAGGCCGTTGCATCGGGGGCACGTGTCGTCGGCCATCGCCCTAGAACCCGCGTTGGTGCTCGGCGATGTCGAGGGCGCTCATCCGCTCGGCCAGCAGCACGCCCAGCGCGAGTAGACACGCCTGGTGTTCCGGCGCGTCGGCGGGTGGTGTGTCGAGGCGGTCGCGGCGGGTGATGCGCTGGTTGTCACACAAGGCCTGTCTTAGGTCGCTGGACATGCGCCACAGGTGCGAGGTGCGGTCCGTGGGGTCGACGAGGGCTTCGACGCCGACGGGCAGGTCTGCCGGGTACATGCCGGTCACCGGTTCGCCTTCCTTCGGCCCCGCCACTCGGCCAACTGGAAGCTGCTGTCGGCGATGTCGAGCACGCGGGCCAACTGTGTCCACTGCTGGCGGTTCAGCGAGGCGGACTCGCCGGGCGGGAATCCCAACGCGACACCGTTGTCGTCCGCGCGGACGGACAGGGTGCGCAGTCGGCCACCCAAGTCGCCGCAGGGAATCGTCCACGGTTGGCGGGTCATCCCAGTCCTCCTCGACTGCGTTTGTCGGCTTCGTCGGCTAGCTCGCATGCGAGGCAGGGCAGGCAATTGGCGATCACCGTGGCCACTGGATGCGACTCGAAGCAGAACTCGCCGCACTTCGCGATCCAGATGTCCTGGTGGGGCGTTGCTGGCTGGTGTCGCGCGGGGAAGCCGTCGGCGTCGGGTGCGTCCCAGATGCCGGGCATCCACTCGGGTGGGACCGCGGACCGGTCGGGGTCGGGGGACGTGATCGGGGTTGCACCCGACCGGTCCGCGGAGACTGTGGCGGTCACAATGTCTCGCCGCCAATGGCGCCTCTGGACACGCCGACGGCGAAGCCGAGTTTGGCGCGCAGGTCCTCGACGGCGTCCGGGTCGAACTCGGTAGGCTCATCGGAGTAGGGGCACTCGTACGACAGGTTGATCGGGCGGCCCGGTTCTACCTCGATGACAGCCTCGCCGTTGCCGTTGCTCGTCGGGACGGTCCATCTGGCCACGGGTGCCTCCGCGTCGGTGCTCATTTCTGGCTGCTACGTAGCAGCCTGCGCGCTGCGCAGCAGATGTAGCAATACCCCAACTGGGGGAATTCGATACCGGTCGCGTGGGGTCGTACGCTTGCTACATGTCGGTAAGCAGCGGTAGCGGCCATAGCGCGGAAGCGCGCGAACTTGGCGCGATCCTTCGCCGGTTGCGCGACGCACGCGGCCTGACGACCCGGCAGCTCGGTGAACGCATCGGCGTTACCTCCGCGAACTTCACGTACTGGGAACGCGGCGACCGCCTCATTCCAGCGAACCACCTGGCGAGCAGCCTAGACGTCCTCGAACCGGACGACGCCGAACGAGAGCGGATGCTGGGGCTGCACCGCAAGGCACGGCCCGCCGACCCCGGACTGCTGGTCGCCGGCGCGCCCAATATCGGTCCCCAACTCGTCCAGTTGATCGAGTACGAGCAGACCGCAAGCCGGCTGATCGACGTCGAGCCGCTGATGATCCCGGGTCTGCTCCAGACCGCCGACTACGCCCGCGCCGCATTCGCCGGTCTGGACGACGTCAACACGCGGGTCGCGTTGCGGATGGGGCGCCGCGACGTCATCACTCGCGCTGTCGACCCAGTGGATCTCACCGCGTACGTCGACAGCGAGGTCCTGGTGCGGCCGATCGCGCCACCGGACGTGATGGTCGGCCAGCTACGGCATCTGCTGGAGATGGCCCAGCGCCCAAACATCACGATCCGGTTGGTGTCCAGCACGCACCCTGGGTACAACCCGATGCTGGCCGGACCGTTCCTGCTGATCGAGTTCCCGGCAGCGCTGCCGATCGTGCACCTGGAGCACTACAGCACGGGCGCGTTCCTGGATAAGGAGCCGGATGTCCGCACCTATGTGGCTGCGGTCGAACAGGTAGATCAGATAGCGATGACCCCGGCCCGAACCGCCGAGGTCATCGCCGAACTCCTCAATGGGATGGAGACGACATGACGAACGTACCCGCCTGCTGGCGTAAGTCCAGCCGAAGCGGCCAAGCAACCAACTGTGTAGAGGTCCGAAACGACCTGGCCGCGGTCCAGGACACGAAGAACCGTGGGCTCGTCATCGCGGGCGACGTCCGGACACTGGTGGCCGCAATCCAGGCCGGCCGGCTCGGCTGACCCTGGAACGACGAGAGCCCCCGGCCGCTCTGCCGGGGGCTCTCGCGCGCATCGCAGGCAATCGCACCAGCACACACCCTACCGGGCGGTCGACGCCGCTAGCCGTCCCAGCCGACCGTCGACCCGGGCGGCCACCGGTGGCCTTGCGGGCACGTGTCCGGGTAGATCTCCCGCATGCCGCCGGCCGCGGTGCGTTCGAAGCCGAGGTGGCCGTCCGTGCCCGGCAGGTCGCCGACACATCTCGAACCCATGTTCGAACGGTACGACGGCGCGGCACGACACGCTACGGCGCGACCCCCTGGTCGGCCAACGCGGCGCCCAGCGACGAATACGGATTCGCCGTGCAGTAGCCCTTGAGCGCCGAACTGCCCGCCTGTGGGTGCGCCGACAAGAAGTCCCCAGCCGCGTTCGGCAGCGGCTTCGACGCCGCCGCCAGCCAGTCAGAACACGACGACGTGGTCGTCAACCCGGTCGACACAGTCGGCGTGTCGTTGCTCGTCGAGTCAATGCTGCCCAGCAGTGCGATCACACCCCACGACAACAGCCCGATCGCCGGCACGCCGACAAGCAGCCACACCAGTAGCTTGCGCGTTTTGCGCGCTTCTTCACGTTGTGCGGCGATGATCCGATCGGCATCGTCGACCATGGCGACCTCACGTGGGGGCGGTGACGGGTCGCCGCCAGTATCGGCGGCCGAAGCCGACCGGTTACAAGTGTCACCCATTTGTCCACGATGTGACACCCGTCCGGCCGACCCGGCGGCCGTCAGGTGCCGCTGCGCACGTGCCGCACCCACGCCTGCGCGTGCTTGGCCAGCTCGCCCAGATGGAACAGCTTCGCCAGCTCGGTCTTGCCCAGCCACTCCTCAAGGAACGCCGCGAAGCTCTCGTGCGCGTTGTCCGCGACGGGAGTGGCGGCGACGGTCGGGACGGCCACCGGGTCGGACGGCTCGGACAGCTGCGGGATCGGCTCGGGAGTCGGGATGGGGGTTGGCGTGGTCATGATTCAGTTGCTCCTTTTCCAGGTTCGGTTGGTAGATGCTGTGACAGGGTCTTCACCTGCAACCGCAGGAAGTTCACTTCGGTCTGCGCGTCCGCCAGCTTCGACGTCAACTCCGCCACCTGCCGGTTCGCCTGCGTCAACTGGTTCGTCATCTCGCCGATCGTGTGCTCAGCCGACCCCAGTTTCGATTCGAGTTCCTCGACGCGTTCCCGGTAGGGCTTGAGCAAGTCCACGGCAGACTTGACCACGATCCGGTCGCTCTCGTCGGCGGCCTGCGCAGTGGCGCGGCGTCGCTTGCGGATTGCTTCGACAATGCCCCAGACGCCGGGGAGCCACGCCGCGGCGCCAATTAAGCTGATCAACAGGGTCGAGTTCACGCCCCCTCCCCTCTCAGCACGCGCCGGATGTCGACGTTGAGTTGGCGCACGCGGGCTCCGCACGCGACGGCGAGACCGAGGACCAGCGCGCTCCCCGTGGCGGTCGACGGACCGGCGACAGCAATGATTGCCGCGGTGTAGCCGGCCAGGATCAGCCCGAGCATCGACAGCGCGCCTCGCTCCACGTACAGCGACCACAGCCTGCTGGTGAGTGCGCCGGTCAGGGCCATGGCGGCGGCGGTGGCGATCCCGACCGACCACAGGATCTGCGCCCAGTGCGGCAGTGCCTGCACGACGCGGCTGCCGTTGCCGGGAGCGATGACTCCTGCCAGTCCGGACAGTAGCGTCGCGGCAAGCAGCCACAGCTCGAACGGCGACTTGCTGGTGTGCACGACCCGCTGCATGTGCCGCCTTCCCTTCGGTTACGTGGTTGCCATGACGCCGTTGAGGTTCGATTTCTAGGCCAGCAGTGGCATCACGGAGATCCGCGGCCGGTTCACGGTGCCGGTGCCGGTGTTGGCCCGGTACATCTGGCGGATGTTGTACGAGCCACCCGGTGTCAGCCCGCTGATCGGGTAGAATGTCGCCTCGCTGGTCTCTGTGGTGCTTTCGCCCTGGATCTGGATGTTGTCCGACGGTGCCCACCACTGGGTTCCCGAGCCGACGACGTTCCCGGTGCGGATCTCGAACGACACGAGCACGAACCCGCCACCGCTGATGGACAGGCCGCCTCCCCACAACACCATGATGTTGCCCGAGTTCGGCGCCGTGAACGCCACGCCCGCCACGTTCGACGTGCCGGTGCGCGTGCCCACGTAGGTGCCGCTGGTGACCGTGCCCGAGTCGGTTTGGATGCCCGACGCCGACGGTGTCGCCAGATCCGACGCCCTCAGTTTCTGCCCTGCCGCGACGGCCATGCGCTCCTCACAGGTCCAAGTAGGTGGGGTGCCAGATCGACACCGGCGAGTTGGCGGGGATGTCCGCGGTCGTCGCGGCCGCGAGCGTGAACGTCTGCGGTGACGAGCTGCCGGTGATGCCGGTGACGGTCAACTGCCAGCCGTTGGCGCTGACGTCGAAAGGGAAGTCATCTGACGCGGTCGTCCAGATCGGTCCCGACGTGGTCGCGACCGTCATCGTGATGGAACCGGCCGGCGTGTCCCCCGCCGTGGTCGAGCCGTCCGTGTCGAGGTGACAGAGGAACTCACCGGTGTCGCCGGTGTCCTGCGCGAGAGTGATGATCCGGTACGGCAGGTAGCTCGTGCAGTTCATCGCGACCGACCAGGTGAACTGGTCGATAGTCTCGGTCCACCCTTGCGCAATCAGGCTGACGGCCTGAGGCGCCTGCTGTTTCCGCACCGCCTGGAGATTGGTGACGTCGATCCGGTTGGCGAGCATGTGCTGCGCCGACTTCCAGTACCGCAACAGTTCCGGGTGGTGGTGCAGCGCGATGTGCAACGTCGGGTACCGGTAGTCGTCGAGGTTGCCCAGGTGTACCCGCCAACTGGCGAAGTCCAGTAGCTGGGTGTCCAGGTAGCAGTTCACGGTGTTCGAACTCGGGTAGGTGCCGATGTTCGCCGGTGACAGCGGGCCGGTTGTGTCGGTGTAGGTGACCGTCGACCCGCTCGCCCGGGACGCCGTGTAGCTGTTGACGATGTTCTGGTCGTCGTCGATCGGGGTGACCGGCTGCTCCACGTGGCCCAGGTTCGCCGCCAACGGCATCGCCACCGGTAGGCACTCCAGTTCCGGGCCGCGGGCGAAGTACAGCAGCCCGGGGCCGAGACCGTCGGCGAGGTAGCCCTGGTCGACGGTCGCGGCCGCCTCGATCAGGTTGATGAACGAGTCCGGCAGTTGGGGTCCCATCGTCTGGCTGCTGTTGCCGAACAGTTGAAGGTTTTCGCCTTGTTCACTACACAACCGGGACAGCCGGGCGGATGCCGTTTCACTGGCGAACGCCACGATCTGCTGGTTGAGCGCGAAAATGTCGTCAGACTGGTTTTGGATGTAGATCTGCCCCAGTGATGTTCCGGTCATGTTCCCGTTGGGGCTGAACGAAATGTTCATGATCCCGTTCAACGACTGCCCGGTGACTGGAACGGTCACATACCCGGCGTTGGCGCCCACCTGTGCGTTCAATTGGGATACCGTGAATGTCACGTTGCCGCCCGAGTTGACCCACTGTACGGAACACTGCATCGCGTTCCCGGCGAGACTGAAACCCATCGAGCCGGAGTCGAACAGTTGATTGTTGGCGATGTCGTAGCCGAGCAGACGCAGGCCGCCCCCGAAGAGGTACCGCAGCTGGATGCTGGCGATAGAGCCGGCCGTGGACGCGGCGAAGATCACCGCCTGGTCGGGCGGTACCGTCGCCGAGGGCACGCTGATCAGGAATCGCACCTGGCCGCTGCCGGAGTCCGCGTAGGAGGGGATCGGCGCCGACCACGTGTCGGTTGTGAACGTCGGGATCGGCAGCGAGCCGGCGAACCCCGAATACGACGCCAGCTGTGGTGTCGCACCCGAGACCTGCAAGGGGGCGCCCCCGCCGGGCATCGCCGACGCGAACGAGCCCGCGGACGCGCCATCCTCGCACGGCCAGTACGCCACGAGGTTCGCCAACTTGGGAACCGCGCGGGTCAGTGTGGACGCGAGCACCTCGGTGCCCTGGTTCAGGCGACGCTTGCTGCCGTCGGCTTCGATGTGCACGACGGCGTAGTTGCCGGTCGTGTCCCACTCGGGCGTCCAGGAGACCACGTTGCCCTGAAACCGCGTGTCGGTGATGCCTTGGTAGATAATGACGACCCGGATCGGCGTGCCCTTGCGGACGAATGGCCAGTTCGGGCCCTGCGGCCCCTTCGAGTAGGACCCGGCCCGGTTGTTCACCGTGAACTGGCATGTCGCCGGTTGAGGTGTCGACGATTCGTCCGCGCGCCCCAGCTTGATCACGATCTTCTGCTGGTATTGCACATCGGGGGTGACGTCCGTCCACGTCCACGTGGACTGGTCAGCCATGAGGTTCGCGCCCCACGCGATCTGCACCGCCAGGCGCAGATCCCCGCCGAACTGTTGCACCAGGATCGGCACGCCGAGCAGGCTCGCACCCCGCGACGGCCCGATGGCCTGCCGCGGCCAGTTCCGCCCCCACGCGGCGGTCTGTGGCGCGAGTCCCGGCATTCGGCTACTCGTCCCAGACGACCCAGCACAGCATGTTCGCTGTGGTGGCCGAGAACGTGGCCCGCACCTTCAGAAAGCGGCTCACACCCAGGATCGGGCGCTCGTCCGGCATGAACTGGTAGGCGTAGACCAGGTCGTTGTCACCGGCGGTGCCACCCACCTGCTGGGCGTCGTGCACGCGGGTCACGGTCGGCGTGTTCTGCCCGCTCGCGTTGTACCCGGTGGACGCGGTGCCCACCGTGAGCAGGGAGGCCGGCGCGTTGGGGTCCAAGGGTTGCAGGCCGGCGGCCACGTGCGCGGTGACCGTGTCGAACACGTCCTGCGACACGAGGTCCACCGTGCCGGCCAGTGGTGCGGACAAGCTGAACCCCCACGAGATCATCTGCAACTCGCGGGTGGACGGTGTGGCCAGCTGGAGCATCGTCTTGGTCCCGTTGGCCACCGCGACCGCGGCCTGCGCGCCCGTGGTGGGCATCGCGCCGTTCCATGTCTTGTACCTGTGCATGCCCGCTCCTATCCGACCTTGACCCGCTGAGTGCCTGCGAGGAGCTGGATCTTCCCCTCGCGCACCATCTTCATGAACGCCGTGGCCATCGCACTGCTCGTGTCGCCGCCGAAGTTCACGGTCAACTCGACCTGGACGGCTTGCGGGGCACCGATGCCACCGCCGCCGGAGGTCACGATCTCTGGGCCGTGCTCGCCGACGACCGCGAGGCCACCGCCGGACGGACCGCCGGCCGCGTACCAGTTGTAGGCCCGCTCGTGCGCCCACGCGCCCGCTGGGGAGCCGTAGCGGCCCTCGACGTAGTCCTCACCCCAGTCGACCTGTGGGACGAAGTCACCGAGGTTGTATGGATGGCCATGCCCGAGAGCCTGCGGGATGCCGTAAGCGCCCGAGGACGGGTTGACCGCGAACGGGTTCCACCCGGACTCCTGGTTCCAGAGCTTGATCAATGGCGGCATCTGATCGGGACCCCACCCGTGCCGCGCCAACTGGCTGGCCGCGTACGCCTGCGCGGCGGCCGCCACCGCCGAGGATGCCGCCATGGACCCGCTGCCGCTGCCGATTCCGGCGTTCAGTGCGCCGAACGGTCCGAGATCCACCGAGCCGGCCGGGGGCAGCTTCACCGCCGGTCCGCCCATCGCGTGCAGGGCCTGGCCGACGGCGTCCAGGCCGGCCCACTGGCCGACCAGCGGGACGTTCGCAGCCAGCGCTGCCATCGGGTTGTCCAGGGCGCCAACTGCGCCGCCGGACGCGTATCCCTGGAGCATGCCGGCCGTGTTCGCGGCCGGGATCACCTGGGAGCCGGGCGCGAGGCGCACCAGCTCGGGTCCGTGCTCACCGACCAGCGCCATGCCGCCCGTGGTGGCGCCGCCGGCTGCATAGGCGCCGTGACCGCCGCGGCCGGGTAGCACGCTCTCGATCTGCGAGAAGTTCAGGCCGAGCTCTTGGCCCACCTGGGTGAGCTGCTGTGGGTTCAGGCTCGGCGTGCCGGTCACGAAGAACTGCGCGGACATGCCGTTGAGGCCGGTCAGCGACCCGATCACGTCGCCGATCTGTTGGCTGGTGAAGTCCATCTTCTCGCCGACGGCCTGCGTCATCGCGGCGGCCGTCTGCTCGTTGCCGGTCTCGGCCTGGTACGCATGGAACAGGCCCTCCAGCATGTTCCGGTTCTGGGCCCCCGCCAGGGTGTTGTTGTCGGTGGAGCGGCTGGCGTTGTCCTGGGCGGTGCTCAGCGCGTTCGCCGCGTTCGCCTCCGCGGTCTGGGCCTGGCCGACCGCGGCGCTGGCCGACTGGAGCGACCACTCCGCATTGGTGACCGCCTGGGCGGACTGCTGCTGGGCGTACTGGGCGTTCGTGACCCCCTGGGCGGCCGACGCGACCCCCTGCTGGGCCTGCTCCAGGGCATGCTCGGCGGACAACACCTGCGGGTTGTTGTCGACACCCTGCGCGCGAGCGGTGTTCAGGCCAGATTGGGCGTTCGAGCTGGAGTTCTGGGCGTCGGCCAACGCGTTCTCGGCGGCGACGAGCTGCTGGGCGGCCTGCACCTGCGCGGCGTTGGCGTTGGTGATGTCCGTGGTGGCCGCGATCTGCTGGGCGTTGTTCGCGTTGACGCCGTACTTGCCGGCGTTCTGCTGGGCGTTGAACAGCGACAGGTTCGCCGAGTTCACCGACTCCGCCGCATCGTTCGCTTGCAGCTGAAGGGAAATCAGCTGCTGCTCGGCCGCCTGGCGCGCGGCGGTGACCGCCTGCTGGGCCTGCTGTTCCTGGTAGAGGCTGTTGGTGTAGGCGGTTTGCGCGGTCTGGACCGCGATCACCGCCTGCTGCTCGGAGTGGATCGCGGACGCGACCCCCTGCTGGGCGGTCTCCACCCCGTGCTCGGCGTTCGCGACGCCCTGGGCGGCCTGGGTGTACGCCTGCTGCGCCTGGGTAACGGCCTGCTGGAGTTGCTGCCACTGCTTGGCCCCGTTGCCGGCCGCGATGCTGGCCTTGTCGGTCGAGTCCTCCAGGTAGGTCGAGCCGGCCTCGGCGTCGGACAGGGCCTTGGCGGCCGACGCGATCCCCAGTCCGTAACTCTCCATCTGCGAGCGGCCCTGTTCGACCGCACCATTTACGTCGCCGATGGTGTAGCCGAGGCTGGCGAGCACCTGCTGGTCGCCCTGGATTTCGGCCTTCAGGGCCTTTAGGGCGTTCTGCGTCTGCCCGGTCGCGTCGGTGAAGTCGTTGTACTTGTTGACCGCGTCCTGCACGGGCTGAGGCAGCATGCCGATCGCGATGTTGCTCTGGTCCACCGCGGTCGCGAGATCCTTGATCGACATGGAGGCATCGCCACCGCGAGCCCCCGCCAGGCCCAGCTTCTGCGCGGCCTGCACGCCGACGTCGCCGGCCGACACCATCTTGTTGCCCAAGTTCGAGTACTCGTCGCCGAGCTGCTTGGTGTACGCCGTGGCCGCCGGTAGGCCGGATGTGAACGCGCGGGAGAACTCTGCGCCGCTCGACCCCACCTTGGTGAGGATGTCGCCCATCTGCTGGAGCTGCTGGTTCCCGCCGACCAGGCTCGCCAGACTCTGTCCGGCATCCTGTCCCATTTGGATGATCGACTGCGAGACGTCCTGCGTCTGCTGGGACGTCGTCGATGACGTGCTGCCGAGCGCGAACATGCCGATCTGGAGGGCGTTCATCACCATCCACAGCGGGCCCATCGCCGCACCCAGGCCGCGCGCCGAACCGGACGCCACGTCCTCCGCCGCGGCGAGCCCCTTGGCCTCCTCCGCGGCCGCGGCCTGTGCGGCCCTCAGTTCCTGGGTGGCGTCCTTTTCGGCCTCCGTGGCGGCTATGACGTTGTTGCGGGCCTTGGAGATCGCCTCTTCGCTGCCGGACGCCGACACCTGGTTGAGCTTCTGTTCGGCCTGCACCAGGCCGAGGCTTGCCTGGGACGCGGCGACGGTCTTTTGCTGGAGATCCGACAGCGCGCCCTCGTTGTTGACCTGCACGTCGATGACAGCCTTGGTGGACGCCTGCACCTGCGCCACCAACTGCTGGACCTGCTCACGGAAGATCATCGCGTCGCCGACGTCGACCGGGATGTTGGCCCGCTCCGTCGCCGCCAGCTCGGCGAGCGTCTCTTCAAGCTGCGCCTGGAACCCCTCCAGCTCGGGGTTCACCGGGATCTTTACCGCGTCGTTGGCGATCGACCGCACCGACGAACGGACCTGCCCCAACCAGGCGTCGTCGATGGGGTTCGCCGCGCGCACCGGCAGCTCGATCGGCGGCTCGTTCTGTGCGGCCTCCCGCGCGGCCGCGTACGGGTCCTCACCGCCACCGAACAGCGGTGCCGGGGTGTAGTCCGGCCGCAGGGACGTCAGGCCCGTCTGTGGCGCCTCGCCCGCGCCGGACAGCTGCGGCACCTCGGACGTGGCCATGCGGGTCGTGTCCGCCTCGACCGGGACCAGGATGGCGCCGATCTCCGCGCGGGTCTCGGCCACCGCCGTCAGCACGCTCGCCCGGAACGTGTCCGCGTCGGTGGCCTCCAGCGGGATCTGCTCGCGGGCCAGGTCCCGCATCGACGCCAGAGTCTCGGCGACCTGGCCGCGGAACTCCTCGGTGTCCGCGGTGACCGGGATGGTGAGGGCTTCCTTGGCGGCGGCCTTGATCTCGGCGTTGACGCGTGCACGCCAGGCGTCGGTGATCGGGTCGGAGGCGACCACCGGGATCTCGACCGGCTTACGGGAAACCTCCGCACCCTTGGCGGCGACCTTGTCGAACGTCTGCAGCACCGGGCCGTCGTCGCCGAGGACCCGGATGGTGATCTCGTTGTAGCCGGGATCAGCCGCCACGGTTCACCACCTCCTTGCCCGCGAAAGGTCCACGATCATCAGCGCCCGAATGAATCGGGTGTCCTGGTCCAGTAGCCCTCCTTTCTCCGGCAGGCAGTGGAACCGCTCGCACCGAGAGACGAGTGCCTCCGCCTCTATCAGCTGTCGGGGTTTGGTGACAACGTTTCCATCGGGATCGATGCTTCCGGCGAAGTCCCGCCAGAGCTCGATGGCGCGCCCAAAGGGGCGGACACGCCGATCGCGCGGAAGGCCCACGCCAGCACGATCTTCAGCCCGTGGTCCTGGTCGAGGGACAGCAGGCCCTCCAGCGTGGCCGGCACTGGCTCGCCGTCGTCATCGAGCAGGTTCCACGACTCCAGGACTGAAGCCGCCGCCTCGCTCGTGCGGCGCAACCCGTCCAAGAACTCGTCACGCGTCGCACCGCCGGCTGCCCAATCCATCGTGAGGCCACCTTCGAAGATGACGCGATAGCGCATCGGCCGGAATGACACGCGCATGCCCGCCCACTCGCCGTCGCCGAACTCCAGCGTGAACAGGTTCGGCTTGCGGCGGAAGCCTTCCGGCGTCGCGTCCTCGACGGGCGCGGCCTTGGCCGGTCGGCGCGGAGTGGTCTTCCGTGCCGACCGGCTCGTGTTCGTCTTTGGTGCCATGACAGTTCCCCCTCTGCCCACTACGACCAGGTTGGTACGGCGCCGTTGGCGTTGGAGCCAGGCACCTTGAAGGTGAGCGCGCCGTTCGCGGCGCGCGTGATCTGGTAGTCGGTGAGCACGCACGTCGGGGCCAGGGTCTTGCCGTTCACCACGATGGTGATCAGCCGGTTCACCGACGTCGACGAAATGGTGCTGAATACCGCGTGCGCCATGTTCGCGGCCGGGTCGAAGACACCATTCAGGTTGATAGTGAAGTCCGCCAGCAGCAACAGCCGCTCGATCGCGGACTTGTCGATACCGGTCACGTCCTGGACGGCGCGGGGAGTCGCGAAATCCAGGTTCGTGAAGTCATTCTTGATGGCCTGCTGGACGTTGCTGGAATCGTCCACGGAAAGCGTGGTCCACCCAATACCGGACGACTTTGCCACGGGTCACCCCTCCTCGTTTTCGTTGACTTCGGCCATGTCAGCCCCGCTCCGCCAATTCGGCGAGCGTTTCCTGGTGCTCCCCGAAGTCGTCCACCCACGGCGTCGGGCCCGACAGCTTCCGCACCTCACCGGTCGGGTTGCCCCGGTGGTCGCCGCCCCGGATCACATACAGTTCCGGCTTCTCGATCCGGACGCGGTGATCAGCCGCCGCGAAACAGGTCTGGCCGGCTTCGAAGGTGAAGATGGTGCGGCCCTGCTCGTCGCGTTCCTCGGTGAACCCGCGCCCGCTGGATTTACGGATGTAGTCGGCCTGGAACTGGCCGAGGTCGGTGCGCTCGTCAATCCGGGTGCGCCAGCCGTGCAGGTGCTGCGGGCAGTTGATTTCCGCGCACGTCGCCGGCCGGAAATGCGTCGGCTCCGGAGCGATGATGGAATAGGTCTTCATCGCGCCGGGTGGCAATGTTGGATCGAGCAGGCCCATTAGAAGACCACCCCCGCGACAGTGTTGACATTGATGGCCACCGCGAACGCCAGGGAGGTGAACCCGCCGGACGTGGTCGTGATGGCGCGCAGGTAGCGGCGGATGGTGGCCGTGTTGGACAGGCCGATCCGCTGGAACTGGTTGCTGGACGTGATCGCGGTGAACGACGCGCCGGACACGTTGGCCCACGTGGAGTTGTCCGCCGAGTCCTGCACGGTGACGGTCGCGTCGGTACCGGTGAAGGCCAGTGCCTGCAAGTAGAGCTGCGCGCCCCAGGAGGACTGGAGCGCCCACGTCCACGTCGGGGCGACCGTGTAGGTCATGGTGATGGTGCCGCCGGCCGGGACCGTGTACGTGCCGGCACCGGTGCCGACAGTGACACCGTTGACGGAGACGTTGGTCATCGTGCCGCCGGAGATCACCACCGTCGCGGGCACCGACGAGGTGTTCGTGACCGGCACGGTCGAGGCCGGCACGGACGGCGTGGCGAACCCGGCGCCACGGTCCCATGCGGCGCCGTTGGTCGCGGCGGTGTCGGTGCGGGTGCCGGCGGTGAGCATGTTCGCCCACTCCAGCCCGTACGCGTTGGCCTGCGCGTTGACCTTGAACGTCAGCGAGCCGTCGGTACCACGGGTCGGGTCGTAGTTGATCTGCTTGCCGATCATGCAGGCTGCCGGCCCGCCGATCGCCTTGTTGATGACCGCCATCACGCCGGCGTCCGCGGTGGGCAGCTGCGACAGCACCGGGTGCGCCGTACCCGTGGCCACGTCGAAGAACGACACCCAGTCGATGAGGCCGTCGCGCAGGCCGGGGATGCGTTCCACGGCGGACTTGTCGATGCCGGTCACGTCGATCGGCTTCATGGGCGCGGCCACGCTGCTCAGCTGTTGGGTGTCGCCGGACAGGTCGTAGCCGTCGATGTAGAACGCCATGCCGAGGCCGGACTGCTTGGTCATGCGTCAGCTCCCTTCGCGCGCAGCGCTCGCAGCTCGGCGAGGATCTCGCTCTGTTGGTGGAGGATCGTCAGCTGCTGCTCGTTCATGGCCAGCAGCCGCTCACCGTTGTCGTGTGTGGCCAACGCAAGCTCGGCGGCCTTCTTGTCGCCCCGGTTGGCGGCGATCTGCAACGCGCCACCCTGCTGTGCGGCCAGCCACGACAGGACCAGATTGAGCGCGATGAACGGGTACGGGTCGAAGTGGACGATCCCGGACCAGTTGAGGAGTGCCCACACGACGATGAACCCGTTGAGGCAGCCAAGGAACGCCCAGGAGCCGAACGTGGCCTTCAGTCGGTCGGCGGCGCGCTCGCCGAGCGTCAGATCGTTGTCGACGTGAGGGTGTTCCGCCCAGAGGTGACGCCCGGTCTTCACCATCACGCCACCTGCTGCCAGACGTCGTCTACCACCAACGGAATCCCCACCTTGATCACCCGGTAGTTGGCGCCCGCATAGTCGGCGTAGCCGCCGCTCGCGGTCAGGGGCGTCCCGAACTCGCCGAGTAGGTCGATCTTCCGCACGAGCCCGCCGAGCGTGTAGGCGCCAGTGAGCGCGGCGAAGAACACGGACAGGGCGTCCACCATGGACTTGTCGACCTGGTCGAGCGGCAGGGAGCCGGCGGTCTGCCGGTACAGGTAGGCGTTGAGCAGCACCACCACGCTGGTCGCGGCGAGGCCGGAGGAGCCGCGTGCCGGCTTGACGGTGCCGAACAGCACGTTGAAGTTGATGCCGTTGGTGGGCGCGTTGAGCTGGTCGTGCTCGGCGACCGTCTCGAAGATCCCCAGCGTCGCGGCCTTGGACAGGACAGCGTCGATCAGGTTGTCGAAGTTCAGGCCAGCCGACGCGGGCAGTTCGATGTCCGCGCACGCCGCGCCGTACCCGGACAGCGCGTTCGTGTCGGTGACCCAGGCCAGGATCGGGTACACGAAGTCGTTGGCGTACGTGTGGGTCGCGGTGTTGGACAGCTGCCCGGTCGTGGTGGTGCCGTCGCCCCACGACCAGTTGTAGGTGGCACCGGTGAGTCCGGCGGAACCACCGGTCGCGGTGATGGCGGAGGCGACCTGCCCGTTGCCGTTCTGCACGGCCGACACGTTGGTCACCGTCGGCGGGGTCGAGCCGCCACCCAGGCTGTAGACGACGTCGATGCCGTAGAACGTGTTGTTGAAGTCCCGCGTCGGGAACGACGTTGGGGACGTGGTGAACACACCGTTGCCGTTGGTGCTGTTGTTGACGCCCACGGCGGTGACCGCACCGTCGGCGGACACCACGTCACTGTCGAGCCCGTGCGGCAGGGTGCCGTAGTTGCCGCCACTGGAGAAGCTGACAACGAACCGGCTGCCGGCCGGGCGCACCAGCGGAGTGGCCAGGTTGTAGGTCTGCCAGCCGGACGGCAGGTTCGTCGGCATCGCGGCCGTGCCCAGCAGGGCGCCGCCGTTGGTCCAGATGCGACCCTGCCGCCCCGAGTACGAACCCGGCGACGCGCCGGACCACACGCGGACGGCGGTGATGGTGATCGTCTGGTTGACGAGGAACTCGGTGCCCAGCTCGTAGGACGCCGCGTCGGTGGCCTGTGTCGGGTCCGCCCCGTTCCAGCCGTTGCTCACGCCGACGCACCCCCCATCGCACCGATGAACTCGGCGGGGATGCGGTTGACCAGTTCCTCCATGCGGGCCTTGGCCTCGATGGCGGCACGTTCAGCGGAGCGGTAGCCCTCGAACCGGGTGACCGGGAAGTTGCGGGACCCGTAGCCCTCCAGCCAGTAGTTGTAGATCACGCCGTCGTCGTGGACGACCACGCCGTCCTCGGCGTTGAACGGGTCCATCTGGATCGTCGACTCGTAGTACCCGGTGGGGTACTGGAGCGAGTCCTCCAGGTTGGTGTGCCAGTCGGCCATGGCCTGCTGGCCGGTGGTGCTGGCGGCCCACTCGATGTAGTCCTGCACGGCCTGCGCGGCGCGCCCGTCGAAGATCGGCCCGGTCATACGAGCCTCGCAGCGGTACGGGTGCGCATCTGGCGCGCGTAGGCCGCGAACACCCTCTTGCGCAGGTCGTCCAGGGCTGTCGCGACCTCGCGGGCCTCCTTGGGGTCGCCACCGGAGCGGCGCACGGCCTGGGTGTAGCCGTGGCGCACCTGCGACAGGGTGCTGATCGTCTCGGCGACACACAGGTCGCGGATTAGCGACGGCACTACGTGCACGTTGATCGCTGCGGCCGAGGAGTGGGTGGCGGCCGTGGTGCCGAGGACTCCGCGTTGGACGGTGAGGGCGCGTGCTGCGTAGACGGTCGCGTTCGCGTTGTGCTGCGCGAGGATCGTGCCGTCCCACGGGCGGGTGACGGTGAGCTGCGTGCCGGTGACGTCGTCGACGCGCATCTTCTCCGCGTCGATCATGATGACCTCGTTCTGGTCGAACGAGCCGCCGCTGACGGTGATCACGTTGTTGTTGTTGACCGCGCCGACCGGTGCGGTGATCGTCTGGCTGGTCGAGGCCATCGCCTTGCCGGTGACGATCATGCGTTCGCTGTCGACGCGGATCAGCGACAGGACGCCGACGAGGCTGCCGTCCGAGCAGGTGCCGGCCGTGCCTACGGTGTCGGTGAACGCGGTCGACATGGAGCCGCCGGCGACCTCGTCCGCGCAGAACCCGAACGGTCCGGTGACGCTGATGGAGCGCTGGAAGGTCGAGCCGGCGTTGAACGCGGCCGATGAGGAGAGGTTGACTTCCAGCTTGGTGTACGGGCGCGACCGCGACAGGGCGCCGTCCGGTCGCGGCAGGACGCTGCTGGTGATGTCCACACCGGCCGCCAGCACCTGCGTGGGCGCCCCGCACATCTCCCACTCGTTCAGCCACAGCTTCCACGGGGTCGTGAACTGGTGGTCGGGCCAGTCGAACGTCTGAGTGGCGATCAGCGGATAGAAGAACCGCTTCAGGTCGCCCTCGATCGACCGCGACGCAGCCAGGATCTCCCGGTCGATCTGCTGGTTGATCCGCGCCGTCTCGGCCACGTCCAGGGCGGCCTTGACCTCTTCCCTTGTGGCGTAAGCGACTTCCATCATGCTGGTTCACCTCCCTACCCGCTTCGCGGCTGCGCGTCCTCGACGCTGCCGTCCCAATGCCAATGCCCCCAAGGGCAATACAGCTGCCCGTCTTCGCCGCCGGCCCGCACCGGCTCCCCGCACTTCGGGCAGGCGACGGGGTCCCGTTCCCGCCACTCCCGCCGTATCTCGCGGCCGGACTGGAGGATGCCGAGCAGGCCGTACCAGCCGATCCCGCCATCCCCAGCCACGGCCGCTCCCCTCGGTTACTCGCCCTCGGGCGGCTTGGCCGCGTCGGCTTCCTGGAGCCGGCGCACCAGGTCCGCCTTGGTGCCGGCGGTCGGCAGGCCGCGCTGCTCGCACTGGGCGACCAAGTCCGCCTTCGTGGCCCGCTCGTAGGCGTCCACCTGGCCGTCGCCGTTCACGTCGACCGGAGCGTCCTCATCGGACCGTGGCGCGTCTGCACTCGGCAGCGGCTCGCCGGGCGGTGTGACAACACCGGTCTCAATGTTGACCGCCTCGCCACGCTGTTCGACCACACCAACCGTCGGCTCTGCGGGAATCGGCCGGGAGCCGACCAGGATGTCCACGTCCGGGTGCATCGCAGCCCACTCGTGCGGGTTGTGTGCCTGCGGAGGAAACGCGCTCGTCATCGTCAGCCCCCGATCAGAACAGGGTCGCGGCCAGGTTGGCCGGGTCGCGCCGCACGGTCAGGTCGGTGAGGATCGTGTCGATGACACCCAGCCGCGATATCGCCGCCGTCGCCGCGCAGGACAGGCTGACGTAGTCGTAGGTGTCGTCCAGGTCCTTCGTGTTCACCTGAAGCGCTGCGATCACCTGCTTCGTGGCGTACGACGCGCCAGGGATCGTGAATGTCGACCCGGCGGCCTGGGTCTGCTTCGTCCACGTCTGCGTCCCGTCCAGCGTGGTCGCCGACTTCAGCCACCACGTGGTGATGTTCGCCAACGCGGTCGTGGTGCCACCGGTCTTCGCGGTGTGTTCGTTGAGCGTGAACACCAGGTCGTCCGTGCCGGACGCCGCCGCCGCCATCGAAACCTTGAAGATGACGGACTGCGCGTTGCGTAGGTTCGCGCGGATGCCCGTGTTCGTGGCCGTGTGGAAGTCGACCGGCACGACACCGGGGCCGAAGTCGAGAGTGTTTCCGAGCTTGTACATGTGGTGCTCGCTTTCTGTTGGTGGTCAACCGATCGGCGCGGCGCCGACCGGCGGCCCTGGGGCTTGAGGTGATCTCCTGCCAGGGCCGCCAGCAACGATCAGGAGTGCAGGGCGACGTACGGGGAGAGAGTGCTGCTGGCCCCGTTGCGGGGGGTGATGGCGGACTGCACCCACGGGCGGCCGTCCACCCGGCCGATCACCCGGAAGGCGGTCTTGTCGGTGCCGAACAGGTAGTCGGCCGAGGACTCCATGGTCATGGCCTGCCGGTCGCCGATCAGGTACTCGGAGAAGTCCACGTACGCGACGTCCCCGGTGGACCCCAACGGGCCGATCTTCTCGGTCACGATCAGCGGGCGGCCCAGGATGGTCAGCGACGGCGCGGCCTGCGCGTTGGGCTGCCACAGCATCACCGGCACCGGGTTCGACCCGCCGGACGGGGTGAAGCTCAACTGCATCAGCTGCGGTAGCACGTCCGGGGAGCACAGCCACACCGCGCTCTCGTGGCTGGCCGGGTACATGCGCGCGTACATCCCCACCAGGTCGGTGTACAGAACCTGGTTCGAGGTGTTGCGCGAGACCGAAACCGTGCCCGCGCCGTTGAAGCAGCCGAGCGGCTTGTCCGTGCCGTCACCGGTCAAGTAGGCGATGTCCTCGAACCAGCCGTAGCCGCGCGGGAAACGCGACGCGAACCAGCCGCGGAACGCGGCGCTGTCCTTCATCAACTCGTTGGGGATACCCGCGTACCCCATCAACTTCTTTGCGTCGAGCGTGACCTGCCCGAACTTCGCGGACGCGTCGATGCCCGCCGCGCCCTCAGCGGTCCAGTAGAAGATGATCCCGCCGTAGATGCTGTTGGCGCGGGACGTCTCGTCGACCGCCGGGATCGGAACCTTCAGCGAGTCCATCGGGATGACCGTGGCCCGCTGGCGGACAACGCTGGACTCCAGCGCCAACTCCAGGATCTCCGAGCGCAGGATCTCCGGGATCAGGAATCCACCGTCGGACGGGACCGTGGAGGAGGCGGCGTTCAGGATCTCCCGGAGCTTGTTCTCCTTGCGCTCCAGTTCCTGCCAGTTCGGCAGCTGGTTCTTGCGGCCCCAGATGGTGTGGAAGTAGTCCTGGACGTCGGAAAACTCGCCGTCCAGGATCGCGCCGGGAGCCTTCGGGTTGTGCACCTGGCCCTTGTCGTGCCCCAGTAGCCCGGTCGGCCGGTTCGCGCGGGCCTTGCGGACCTCGGCCGCCAGGTCCAGCTTGGAGAAGTCCTGCTCGGCCGAGATCATGAAGTCCCGCAGGCCGGCCTGCAGCTGCTCCTTGAACTGGGCGACGATCTCGCCGTGGTCCTTCTCGTGGAGCTTCTTCGCGTAGTTCTTGGTGAACTCGCCGAACGTGTTGTTCAGGACCATTTCCTGTACGCGGGCGCCGTCGTTGAGGGCTTCCTCGAACTCGGCGACGGTCTGGGGGATGGCTGGAGCGGTCACGACCGCGCCTCCTTCGGGATGGTGGACATGCCGCGGAGTGCGGCCTGGACTGCCTCGACGTCGATCTGCACTGGAGTCGGCTTGATCTCCACGCCGACGGGCGGGACCGGTGCCGCCGGCGCGACGGGGGGAACGGCGACGGCCGGCGACACCGGCGTGGACGGGTCTCCCGGACCGCCCACGTTCGCGGTGTTCCAGCTGGCCGGTTCGTCGGTGCCGGCCTTGCTGGGCGGTTCGGCGATGTGGTCGGCCAGGCCGGCGGCGAGGGCTTCGTCTGGCGTGTACCAGGTCTCGGCCTGCATGGCGTTTTCCCACTGGTCCAGATCGCCACCAGCGCGCGCCTGGTAGAGGCCGGCGAGGCTGGTGTCCATCTTTTCCAGGAAGTCCATGGCTTCGGCCATGTCGGCGCGGTTGCCGTACACCTCGGTCGTCGCCCGGTGGATCATCAGTTGGGAGCCGGGCGCCATGGTGAGGGAGTCGCAGCCCATCGCGATCACGGACGCGGCCGACGCCGCCAGGCCGGTGACGATGCCGTTGACCGTGTGCGGATGCTGGCGCAGTAGGTTCGCGATCGCGATTCCCTCGTAGGCGGAGCCGCCGCCGGAGTTGATGTGCACGGTCAGCGCGCCCTTGACCTGGGCGAGTTCGGCGGCGAAGTCCTCAGAGTTGACGCCGAACCAGCCGCCGATCGGCCCGAACACGTACATCGTGGAGTCGCCGGTGTCGTTGCGGACCAGCGTGTACCACGTCCGCTCGGCGCCGTACGACAGCGCGTGTGCCTCGCGCAGCAGGTTCCGTACGCGCGTCGAGAGTCGCAGGCTCGTTGAGTTGCCGGACTTCTTGTTCGCGTCGTCCAGGTGGGTCTGCGCGTGCCGGCGGACACCGGCCTTGTCACCGTCCGGGATGGACGAGTTCGCGACGCGTGCCAGAGCGTTGCGGCACGCGCGGATGTTGGCCGGGCCGCCCTTGGTCTTGTGCATCGGGAACTTGAACGAGGACTTCTGGTCGTCCTCGTCGTCGTCGCCGGGCGTGTGGCTACTGGCGGCGGCTTCGGGGATTTCCCAGCCGTGGCAGTAGTGCAGGTCCGCGTACTCGGCCGGCATGGCAGCGACGGCGGCCGGGCCGTCCCACGTCTCGTCCACGGTGGCGGTGTGGTGCGCAGCGATGGCGGGCATCAGTCGCCGCCCTTCCGGACCACGTCCAGATCGGCGTCTGGGCCGACAACGATCGTCCTGACGCCAGTCCCCTCGAACTGGGCGGCGAGCTGTTCGGACAGTTCATGCGCCAGGTCGTCATTCATCGGCTCCCGGAGGCGCAGGACGATCACGTCGCCCGGCTGTGGACGCAGCAATGTCGCCTCCGGAAGGCGTTCCTGCGCGGCGGCCGTCAGCACCTCGGCCGCCTTGACGTTCATGCTCACGCGCCCACCTCCGCCAAGTCCTCGGCGGCGGCCGGAGTCGGCTCCGTGGCCGGCGCGTACGGGTCCACCCAGTGCGCCCGCGCGGCGTACGCCTGCGCGAACTGGTCCGGGTCCTCCAGTAGCCACATCAGCTGCTGGATGTGGACCTGCATGTGCAGGGTCGGTTCGCCGTCTCGGTCGAGGTGGAGGACGAGCTTGTCGCCGCACGAGTACTTCGTGTCGATGGTGACCACGAAGTCGTTCAGGGACACCGCGTCCCCGTTCCGCTGGAACGGGGACACCACCAGTGGTCCGGCCGGCTCGACCTCGCGGCGCCGACGACGGAACAGCTTGAACAGGGCCATCACGCGGCCTCCTTCTCGGTCGACGCCGGGGCAGACGACTCGCTCGGCGGCACCTGAACCGGCATGACCTTGGTCGGGATGACACCCGTGTGCCGGACGTTCGGGAACGAGGTGGCCTGCGCCGAGTCGTCCGCGTCGAAACCGGCGTTCACCAGCAGCGACAGGGCTTGCGCGTTGGCCACGATGGACTGCGCGTCGGCCTGCCAGTCGGCAGGAATCGGGTTGTCGTAGTCCCAGGCGACGCCCTGACTGGTGCCCTTGAACAACGGCATGAACTGGCCGTTGAGCGCATCCTTGCTGCGTTCCAGCTTCACGACCTGCCGATACTTGGCGAACACGTACTCGTTCGCCTCGGCATTGGCGCGGTTCACATCCTCGGTGACACCGAGCAGGCTCTTGGACGTGCCGAAACCCTCGTAGATGATGTCCCGGCCGTCCTGGCGCAACTCCGTGAACTGCATGTCCTTCATGGACATGTCGGCCGACTGCCACGTGGCGCCCATCTCCAGGAACGCGACACGGTGCGCCCGCTGTACGCCTTGGTGCTGCTCGGCCCACCGTTCGGTCAGCTCGGTGAAGTCGTCGTCGCTCAGGCGCACGTTCTCGGGGAACTGGACGAAACCACCGGGCATGGCGGAGTTGCGGAAGAAGTTCCGGTAGAACTCGCTGACGAACCGGGCCGACTCGATGTCCGGCATCAGCGGCTCGACCGCACCCATGCCGCCGTAAGGGTTCAGCGGGTGCGGCTGGCGCAACCACACGACTTCGCTGTTCTGGAGCGGCACCTGCTCGCCGTTGGGTCCGGTGTACACCCAGCCTGCGATGAACTTCTGGACATCCGGTGCGGGCGCCATGCGGTCGGGGCGCACCGGCCACATCCACTTCGGAATGCCGCCGACGTAGGAGATCACCCAGAACGCCTGGCCAGTCAGTTCGAGATGCTGCTGGTAGCTCTCGCGAAAGAGCTGGCCGGTCATCCACGGGTTCGGGTTGTTCCACACGTCGATGGCGGCGTGCGTCTTCACCTCGGTGCGCGGGTCCGGCCCGCTGATCCGGCCGCGGCCGTCGTGGGTACGGAACAACCGCCAGTTGACCGTGCTGAACGAGCTGGCGTTGAGCGTGACGACCGAGTAGAGGGTCCCGGAGCGGCCGAACATCTCCATCTGCTGCTCGGGATCGGACCCGCCGTTGTAGAGGGACGAGAGCGGCGAGCGGAACCGGCCGACGAGTGGCACGCGCGGCTGCGCCTGCGTCGAGCTGGCGACCGCGGTCGGGCGGCGGCGCGTGAGGTTGCGTAGGACGCTCACGGCTCACCGTCCGGAGCCGGCGGCGTGCGGTCGACGGCGTGGTCGACGAGCACGAGGGACAGGCCGACGGACAGCCAGCCAGCCCACGGGTGCCAGTGGAACGCGGCCACATCGGCGCACGCGAACGCGGCGCCGGCGACGAGGAAGTCCTTGACGGCGCGGCCGTTGGCGCGCAGCCGTGCACGCAGCGGCACCCGCTCGCGGGGTGCGTCCGCGGTGGGCGCGGCCGCGAGGGCGCGGCGCTTGGGCAGGTAGCTGGACAGGACGCTGCCGCGCGGGGTGAGGACGGGCGTGCCGTCCGGTGTCAGGACGGTCACTTGACCCACCTCATCCACTTCGTCTGACCCTTATCGAGCTCAGCGATGAGGTAGCGCTTGGCGTCGCAGTTGTGCACGAGCACTCCGTTGGCGAAGTACTCGTGCTCGCCGTCAACTGTCAGGTTGTAGACAGCCGCATGACCGACTGACGCCGTGGCGCGAAGCGCATCGCCGTGAGCAGAACTGCTTTCGGGCGTACCGGTTGACCGTGAACTCGGCGCCGCAGCAACCGCACGACCGCTGCTCGTTGTCGACGCCGCTCGCTCGTCGCCACGCCGTCTTGCAGCCGTTCGAGCAGAACCTGTCGCCGCCCGGCCGGGTGGTTTGGTAGGCGGCGCCGCACTGCTCGCAGGTGCGGTCACGCGGCTCGCTGGGGCCGAAGCCGATGGCACGAGCGTGCTCACGGTGCCATTCGCGACCAGCGTCGGACCGGTGCCATTCCTTGGTGAGCGGCCGGATACGGTCGAGGTGAGCTTGGTAGTTGGGCTGCTGCGTGCGTTCCTGGCCGCGTGGTCGGTGGGCGGCCTTGTGCGCGGCGATGGTGAGGCAGACGAGGTTGCTGATGTCGTTGTTGAGCGGATTGAAGTCGGTGTGGTGGATTTCGCAGCCGTCGGGGACGGCCCCGTGGGCGGCTTTCCAGATTTCCACGTGTAGGTCCTTGACGCCACGCTGCCGGTCGGCAATGCCAGGCCGGTAGTACGACCGGTCTGCCCAGTTGCGGCCGTTTGGGTAGCGACGGAATCGGATTCCCCTGAACACAATGACTTCGGAGGCCATGTGACCAGCATATCGTTGTATCGCAACGCATCCAATCGCACCCAGCCGCGATTTCCTGTCCACACCGGGTGATTCCCAGTGCCAACGAGCGACCGGCCACCCGGGAGTGGGAGCGTGCACACCTCGGCGGCGGCATCGGTCATGCCGGCGTCGAGCACCATGCGCAACCCCGCGCGAGTCCACACACGGTCACCCGGAGCGACCCGCTCGATCGGGCGCGGACCCGTCTCGGTTTCGACGAGCGTGCCGGCCACGAAGCAACCGTGGTCGTTCTCTTTGACCGGGTGCTCGCGCTGATCGGGCTTCACGTCCGGCGGCCACACGTAGCTGGTGATCTCGTCCACAGTGGACGTCGGCAGGCCGGCGTTCTTCAGCTCCTGGTCGACCTCGACCGTGCAGCCCCGGACGTAGAAGATGCGCGGCTTGCCGTCCGGCTGCACCTTGTAGCGGGCCTGCGCAGCCTGGAGACCAACCAGGTCGCGCTGCCCGGCCGTGGGGGCCTTACGGGCCGGCTTCGTGGTCATCCCGAGATGCCGCTCGAAGGTGGCGCGGCCCTCGGCGTCGTGGTCGCAGATGACGGCACGCGGTTTGGGTTCCAGCCACTTCCCTTGCCGCACCACGCCCTCGTCGTTGGTGCTGCCGCCGGGTGCGACGATGCCCAGAATCTGCCGCGCGTGGTCCTCGACGAGCCGGCGGGTCATGTAGATCTCGCGGTACAGGTAGAGCCGACCGTCACCGTCCTGCGCCCAGAACTGGCACACGAACGGGTTCGAGTACCCGAAGTCGACCGACCACCAGCGGGTCCACGTCTCCCACCCGGCGGGCATGGCGTCGATGCAGTGGGCGTTCGCGTCGAAGTCCTCGTACACCACACCCTCGGCGGCGGCCCATTGGCCGAGTAGCAGCCGCAGGCGTCGGACACCGGTGAGCTTGCCGAGCTTGCCCTCGATGTAGTCGCGGCCCTCGTCGGTCAGCTCAAACCGCTCGCGGCCGTCCGGTTCGACGACGCGCCGGAAGTAGCGGGGGTTGTCCTGGTGGCGGGAGTGCAGCATCGGCAGCCCACCGTCGTGGGCGCGCGTGTTGAGCCAGTGCTTCGGGTGGTCGGGGTTGCAGCACAGGATGATCTGCTTGAACGTCTTCGCCTTGGCGCGCATGCGGGTGATGAGCGCTTCCAGGGCGGTGGTGGAGATCTCGGTGGCTTCGTCGACGACGACGCGGTCGTATTGACCGCCCATCCACTTGATGGGCTTGTCGAGGCCGCCGATAGTGATGGTGGAGCCGTTGGCGTAGATGTACGCGGGGGGTTTGCGGGCGGAGCCGCCGAACCATTTGACGTCCCCGTTGGCGAGGTTCGCGGCGATGACTTCTTCGTCGAAGGTGACGAGGGTGGTGCCGGTGAGGCTGGCGTGGGTTTGGCGCACGATGAGGCCGCGCAGGTTGGGCTGCTGGAGCGCGGTGAGGTGCAGCTTCCAGAGTGCGGCGAGGGACTTCCCGGTGCCGGCGGGGCCGCACATGAGGACGACGTCGTCGCGGATGGTCATGAGCTGGCGGGCGGCGCCGCGCGGCTCGTAGCGGACGACGGTGGTCTCGGCGGGGCGCTCCAGGACGGCGGTCACCGCGGGCCCCTGGCGACCCGCTCGTCGGAGTGTGGCGGCACGACGTCGGGCGGCAGGATGATCGTGCGCGGCCGCGTGTCCTTGAGTGCGTCGAGCTGGCCGGCGAACTGTCGCACCGCGCGCCGCCGACGGACCCAGGTGACGCCGTCTCGGACGAAGCTGGCGGCGAAGCCACCCACGAGACAGGCGGCGAGCTCGGCCAAGCTGGTCACTCGGCACCGTCCGGCTCGACTACGGCGAGACCGGACACGTCGAACGCGTCGCCCATCACCGCCGCGACGGCGAGCGCCCGCATCCGCTGCTTCGTGACGTAGCCGAGCATGCGGGCTTCGTCGAGGGTGGGGACGGGCCGGTCGTGGACGCGAACCCGGCGGCGTTGGGCGCGGTTGGGGACGAGCCGGGGGACGTCGAGCCGGTTGATGTCCGCTGCCACTGCCCCACCCCCCGTGTCGGCGCCCGTTTAGGCGTATCCGCGCGGAACGTAGGTCCGGTGTGGACGGGGTGGCAAAGACGGTCTGCTGGCTACCATCGAGGCATGATCCGGTACACCCTCGACGAGATCCGCACGTGGCCGGCAGTGGTCGATCTGGTCCGGGCTGGAGCGGTCTTCCGGATAGGTCGAGGTTCGGCCTATCTGATGGCGGCGGCCGGAACGTTCCCGGTGCCCGTGATGAAGGTGGGTCGCCGATGGCGGGTGTCGACGGCGGCGATCCTGACCGTGCTGGAGAGCGGCCAGGCGAAGGCGAAGGGTGACGGATGACAAACGAGCAGTGGCTCCGCCACGACGACGGACTGTCGATGCCGATCGAGGTCCGTCTCACGCAGGACGGCTACGGCCGGTGGCTGGTGACGGGCTTGCGGATTGAGGCTGACGCCGGCCAAGAGGTCACGGCGCAGACGTTGCGAGCCATCAAGCTCCGCGACGTCGTGGCGGCGCTACTCAAGGACTACGAGCCCGACGTGCCGGAGGCTTGCAGTCCAGAGGAAGTCCGGTTACGAGAGTTCGCGCGTACGTACCTTGCAGAGTTGGCGCGACGACCCCACCGCGCGGTGACTGCGGCGGCAACGGCGCACGGCATCAGCCGAGCGACCGCGCACCGGTGGGTACAAGAGTGCCGGTCATTGGGCTACCTGCCGACGCTGTCGCGTCGCGGTGACGTGAATGTGGACGACTTCTACCGGAGCGTGGCCACGGCGTACAACGAGGCGGTGGCGGCGACCGCTCGACCGGCGAAGGTGCTTGCCGAGGAGGCCGGCGTTCCAGTCGGCACCGTGCACCGATGGGTCAACGAGGCGCGGCGGCGCGGCTTCCTGCCGCCGACGACGCAGGGACGTGCGGGATGACGTCGACCGAAGGAGACCGAGTGCGGGCAATGATCACTGGCTACGACCCTGGAACCGACACAGTGGCAGGAGACGCTCGACGAGCGTGTCGCGGCGACGGCTGGCGCGCTCGGCTAGCATCACCAGCGGTTGCCGGTTCAAGTCCGGCCGGGACCGCAAGGGCCCGTAGCTCAAAGGTAGAGCAAGCGCCCCCGTGGACGCCCCGTTGAGGCGGGGAAGGTTGCGGGGGCGTTGGTATCCGGGCTCAGGCGTCCGGGTCGTCGTACGCCCGAACGGCCATCTCCCGTGCCTGATCGGGCGTGATCGGGTCGCGCCACATCGCCGCCTCGTCGAGCAGCACGCCGGCACCGAAGCTGACCGCGAACTCACGCGAGAACTGCACCAGGCCCGACGACGTCGACGCCGGGCCTGCCCAGCGCCAGCAGCAGCCCTGCTCGCCCATCAACTCCATCAGCGGGCCGGTCACAAGCCCACCGGTGGCGTACTGCGGCCGCTCGGTCACGCCGGCGTCGCGAGGTGCGCGGCCAGCGCGTCGACCACGGCCGCGCCCACCTGCTGCGGTGTGGCGTCGGCAGGCAGCAGCGGCGCCAGCACCGGCGCCAGCGCGTTCGCCAGGGACGTGACGTCCACCTGGCCGCCGGTCGGCTGGGCCTTGATGGCGCCCACCAGCGCGGCCTCGTCGGCCGACAGCGCGCCGGACAGTGCGGCGAACTGGGCCGTGAGCCACGCCTTCATGCCGTTCGGTTCGTCGATCGGCGCCGCGCCCAGCGACTTCCGCGTGCTGTCCGTCCACTGCGTCAGCATCGCGACGCGGGCTTCCTCCATCAGCGCGGGAGCTGGATCGGTCACGGGTCCTCCTTGGTCCACGCCGGGCCAGAAGTCGGCCACGGCTGAGATGTCGTAGTTGCCGCCGCTGCCGGGCGGGTCGTTGTATTGCTTGGCGACGGCACCGGACGGGATCACCGCTTTGCCGTCGTACTGGGCGATCCAGTAGTGCGGGGCTGCTACGCCAGCGTTGGTGAACGCGAGAGCGACGGCGTTCCACGTACTCACGTTGCAGTACACGGTCGGGTCAACGCCGGCGTTACGGCGCATCGTCACCCAGCCCGGCGCCTGGACGGGCGTGGCGTCGCCCTGTTCCACGTCGAGCACGTGGCCGTCGTTGGTGCGCGGGAAGCAGGCGATCCGCACCTTGACCGCGTGCGTGAACCGCGCCCAGTCCGCATCCGACCACGCGTACGCCCCGTCCACGTAGCCGCCGACGAGCGCGGCGTTCGCGGGGATAGCGCTCGGCGTGACCGAGTCGTAGAGCGTCCTCATGGCGTACTCCTGAACCACGCCACGCGGTCGCCGTCGAACTCGAACCGCAGTCCCGACACGCGCTCGATCTTCGCCTTGGCGGCCGCGTTGAGGTCGCCGTCCTTGAGATGGACTGTGTAGAACTTCGCGTGGTGCATCGCATCAGACCCGAAGCCGTACCAGGCGTAGCGGCCGTCCTCGCGCCAGCCGTCGGCGACATATCCCTCTGGCACGTCGCCAACGCGGCGCCACTCGAAGGCGTCGTGGCGCACCGGCCAGTCCTTGCCGCCCAGTGAATCCTGATACTGCTGCTCAGTCAGCGCGGTGATGACACGTTTGCGCTCGGGGGTCCGGTTGGTGATGTCGACGTAGAACTTGTGGGGCCATCCGTACTTCTGGTCGGCCCAGTCGGCGCGCCACGTGGCCTCAGCGACAAGGTCCTCGGGGTGGATACTGCCGCAGAACGAGCAGCGCCGGAAATGCTCGCCGCGCATCGGTTCACGCCACGTCCACGGGTCATAGGTGAACGGGGAGTCGGCAGCGGTCTCCGGGTGCACCATCGGGTCGGGCATCACACACGCTCCGGCCAGTGCCACGAGCCGCCCGCGCGTCCGTCCTCGTCGTACGGCACCGGTCCCTCGCGGAAGAACATTCCGGCCGGGTTTAGCACGCACAGCGACACCTGGGCATCGTGCTCCGGTCCCGCGTCCTGCGGCTCTGTGCCGGCCCACTTCACGAACGGCTGCCCCGGCTCGACGGCGGTGATGATCGCGGCGCGGCACTCCTTGGTGTACGCCTGCGAACCGTCGGGCCGCACGGGTGTGCCGTGGCTGACGTAGTGCACGACGCGGCCGACGGATGGCTGCTGCGTGATCATCGGTTCTTCCTGTTCGCTCGGCGGGATGCGGCGATCTTCTTGCGGTCGCGCTTGGGGCGCCCAGGCTTCACGGCTGATTCCCGCAGGCTCCCGACCCGGTCGAACTCGGGGTGCGCATACACCGGAGCCATCACGCATCGGCCCTTTCGTTCTTGACGCTGGCGTCCCCACCGGCCCGGCGGTAGCCGTCCGACCACGGATCGCGCGGCACGTCGACACCCACCCGCTCGCCGATTAGCAGCGCCGTGCGGCATGGCCAGTCGGGCGGCTCGCACTCGTAGCCGCTGAAGTCGTCACCCGCACACTCGTGACCCTCCGGCCGGTGCAGGTGGAGCACGGCGAGGGCCAGTTCGTCGCCGGCGGCCGCCGCGAGCAGCTGCTCGTAGGCGTCGGTGATGGCCTTGTTCGCGGCCGCGAGTCGAGCCTCGTGTCGTGCCGCGTTCGCGGCGCGCTCCTCGGCGGTCTGCGGCTTCGCGAAGTGGGCCTGGAAGTGCGTCGTGTCGTCCAGCATCCACTGCGGCACAAGCTGGACCATCGACGCCTTGCGCGCGGGCGCGATGGCTTCGAACACGCCGAGGATGCTGGCCCGGATGTTCTCGGGCACCAGGAAACCGCCCTCGTCGTACCCGTTCACGGTCGCACCAGCTCCTCGGGGTCGACGCCGACGATCTCCACCCGCACCTGGCCGCCCTGCTCCACCTTCGCCGGGGCGTCACCGCCCACCAGGCGCATTTCGCGGGCGTGGATGGCGATCAGCGTGCGGGCCGCGTCCAACAGTGGGCCGTGGTCGACGAGCGGGTCGCCGTAGATCGGCTCGCCGGCCTTCGGGTTCGCCTTCCCGTCCGGCAGCGTGTCCGGTTCGGTGCCGGTGATCTCGCTGACGATGTGGCCGTGGCTGACCACGTAGTGGTCGGTGCGCATCACCGCCATCACGCGCCGGCGCGCCTCGGCCGTCTCCGCCAGGTGCTCGGCGCGCAGCGCCTCGATCGCCGGGGACAGGATCGCCGCGCACGCCTCGCGGTAGATCTCGCGGGCCCTCGCGGCCCCCACGCCGATCTCCTTGCCGATCGCCGTGAACGTGAGTCGCTGGCGGCGCAGGTCGGCGACGCGGGCCCGCCGCTCGGCCGCCTCCAGCATCTGGCCTGGGACTGTCTCACCGCCCGCCACCGCCACCCCCTAACCACCAAACCGTGATCACTGGTCACAGGGTAAGCCCTGGGGGCGTCGACTCGCGGCGATCAGCTGGCGCGGCCACCGAACACGCGGTACAGGGTCGCCCGGGAGCACCCGACGATCTCGGCGATCTGGGCCATGGTGCGGCCGCCGGCCTCGATCATCTCCCGCGCGGCGACCGCCTTCTCCGGCGACAGCGCGGGCGGGCGGCCACCGGTACGACCGCGGGCGCGGGCGGCCGCGAGGCCGTCCTTGGTGCGATCGATGATCAGGTCGCGCTCGAACTCGGCGATGGCGGCGAGGATGTGGAACAGCAGCTTGCCGGTGGGGCTGGTCGTGTCGATGCCCTGCTGGAGCACCCGCAGGTCGACACCCATCTCCTTGAGTCGTTCGACCAGTTCGATCAGGTTCTTCACCGACCGGCCGAGCCGGTCCAGCTTGGTGATCACCAGGACGTCGCCGCGGCGCAGGAACGCCAGGCACGCGTCGAGCTTGGGGCGGCTGGCCAACTTGCCGGATGCTCCGGCGTCGATGAACACCGGTTCGCACCCCGCGTCGACGAGGAGATCCTGTTGCGCCTCGGGGTGTTGGTCGAGGGTGGAGACGCGGCCGTAGCCGATCAACGCCATTCCTGTCTCACGATCCGTGTCTCACTGTTGAGCGGGAATTTGGTTTCGGGCACGAGTTGTGCAACACGGCTGACCGGGAACCGGCGGCCGCCCAGCGCGAGTCGCACAACCGCTCGTTTGTGGACACCGTCACTGACCGCGTGCCTCACGCGCGGTGTCCTCCCATCCGCACACCTCCATCGTCAGCTCGAAGGCCCGCGCGCCCTGACCGGCGCGCTCGGCGGCCGCGGCCTGTTCGCGCAGCTGGCGTGCGTAGGCACGCATGTTCGTGGCGCGTTCACTGCTGTCGTGGTCCACGGCTCACCTGGCCACGGTGCACGTCGGTGCGGGCGACACCTGGTCGGTCCCGTAGATCACACCCACGGCGAACGCCAGGGCGCACAGCAGCAGCACCACGACCAGCCACCGCAGCGGCCGGAACTCGGTCGCGCTGGAGATCATCGAGGGCACGCGGTCACTTCCAGGTGTCGGCAGCCGAATTGACGTTCGGGTCTGCCAGCCAGTCGGGCACAGTGCCGTCGCCGCCGCAGGTCTTGCAGTTGGGGTCGCCTTTGCAACCGCATTCCATGGTGGTTCCTTCCGATTCGGCGTTTTTGCTGTTCAGGTACTCACCGGCCGTAGACGGTGTCGCTGTCCACGGTCATGTCGTAGATCAGCTCCCCGTCGTCGGCCCACTGCTGCACACGCTTGGTGCCGTCACCGTTGTCGGTTTCCTTGATCTCGCTGGCCACGCGTTGCGCCTTCCTCTCACGGTGTTCGAAAGTGAGGTCCGACGGCCATCGCCGGACCGCGAAAACAGGCGAAACAAGATCGGAAACAGTGGGGCGGACGGCGGAGCAGGCGCCCTGCGCCGGGGCACGTGCCCCGGCGGGTGCCCCGGCCGCCGCACCTACCCTGACCTGCGGTGGGGCACAAAACCGAGATGGGGCAGACGGCCGCTGGCAGGCCCCGAAACCTCGGAAATCAGGGGTCCTCATGCTCCACCTCCGACTCCCCCGCACGGCCGTCCGCCGCGTCCAGGACCTCGTCGAGCAGCACAACCTGCTGGCCGCCCTTGCCGTCCAGGCGCCGCTTCTGGATCTCCACGCCCGCCGCCCGCAGGGCCGTCGCGAAGTCCTGCGCCGACCACCCGCCGTAGCTGTCCGGCCATCGGTCCGCGAGCTGGCCACGCAGCCACTCCGACCGGACCCGGTCGGCGCCGGCCATCGCCATCACGACGTCGTCCAGCAGGTCCCGAACCTCGGCCTCCTCGCCGGCCTCGATCGCCGGGCGGGCGCCGGCCACGAGCTGGAGCGCGCGGTCGGTCACCCTGTGTGCGTCGCCTTGGGGCACGTAGCAGCAGCGCAGCAACGCGGGCTTCGGGAAGAAACCCCTGGTCATCGCTGTTCCGACGTCGCCCAAGCTCTCGTCCGTCTTCGGCTCCAGGCCGACCGCCGAGACGCCCTGCTTGTACGACCCGGTGCCCAGGACGGCGTCGTTCGAGGTCTGGTCGCCAATCGCGAAGCACGCCTTGTGGCTGGCCGTGGCCACCAACTTGCGCGGTAGGGAGTCCTTCGTCGGCTCCGGCGTCAGCCAGATCAGGGTGATCGCGTACTTCCGGGCCGCCGACTGGAGCTTGATGGCCAGGTCGGCGGCCTGTTCGCCCAGTTTGCCGTCCATGAACAGCGCCTGGCACTCGTCGACCACGAGGATCCTGGGCCGCAGCCGGGAGTCCTTCTCGGCAAGCTTCCGCGAGTTCGCCCGCTCGTCGTGCTCCCGCAGGGCCTTCCCGCGGCGCTGCACGTCCTCGTACGCCTCGGCCAGCAGGTCCAGGCACGACTGGACGACGTCCGACCCGGCGCCGGTGACCAGGGACCGCAGACGGCGCCTCATCGGCTCGTAGTCGGCGTTTTCTGCCAGGACCCGGACGTCGACGTCGACGAGCGGATCCAGGATGCCGCCCAGGATCATGTCGATGACCAGCGTCGACTTGCCGCTACCCATGATCCCGCCGACCACGTAGTTGCATTCGAAAAGCCTGGCGCTGACCACGTCGCCGCGGATGCCGAACCCGACCGGCACGCCCTTGAAGTAGTCGACCTGGGCGGTCTCCAGCGCGGCCAGCAGTGGCCACGGCGGGACCGGGCCGGTGAGAGAGCCCTGGTCGGCGACCCACAGGTCCAGGACTGCGGGCTGGTCAGCCGGCTCGGTGGGCCACACCTCGACCGGTTTGCGCGCCAGGTTGTGCGCGAGGACCGCGCGCTTGTCGCGCCGGGCGATGAGCTCCACCGGCACGCCGTGCGGCAGGGCGAGCTGCGCGCGCCAGCCCTTCCCGTCGCGGTACGGGTCGGTCACCCACACTCGGACCGGCCAGCCCGGGGATGCCCACCCCTGCTTGAACGCGTCATTGAGGGCCGGTATCCGCAGGTGACGCAGGGCGTCGAGGATCGCGCCGGTCGTCGGCAGGATCGCCCTCGGGTCGGTGCCGCCCTCGTCGACGGGTGCGGCCGCGTACGGTGCCGGCGCCGCGGCGTTGCGGCCGATCTGCCACAGCATCAGGGTCACCAGGACCCCGGCCGCGGCTAGCAGTACCACCCACAGGAACGCGATCACCCCGACGATCCACGCGACCGCCGTGGCGGTCGCCTTGATGGGCACGATCACGTCCCTGCCATGCCCGCTGCCGATGAACATCAACAGGCCGATGACCAGCAGAATCGCCACGATCACCACGAGGGTGATCAGGGTGGCGCGCAGGATCCGGCCGGGCGCGGCCAGCCAGTCCATCCGCCGCTTGTGCCGCCGGTCCACGGCCGCGTCACGGGCGGTGAGCACCTCCAGGATCTGGTCGTGGTGGCCAGCGGTCGCCAGGGCATCGGCGAGTCGGTCGTAGCGGGTCATCGAGCGGGCCTGCCACAGGCGCGTGAGCAGTACTTTCAGGCCCAGGGCGACATACAGGGCGTGCCGCAGGACGGTGCGGGTCCGTCGGTGAGTGGCGACCGTCCGGACGGTGACGACCACGGCCTTGGCGTCCTGCACGTAGCCGGCGCGGCGCCGGGCGGCGGCCGCGGCCTGCCCGGCGGGGCTGAGGTAGGGCTCGTCGACGATCTCCGCGTCGACGACCTCGTCGTCCGAGTGGCGGACGGGGAGGTGCCGGACCTCGGCCAGGCGCCCCGGTGGCTCGTCCTGCTGGCCGGTCACGCGCTGGCCTCATCAGACTGGTCGGTGTCGGCGCGTCGCGCTGGCGGCGGCGTGGGTGTGCGGGTGACGCGCTGGCGGCGCCGGTCGCGGATCTCGTGGCGGATCGTCTCGGCGGCGACCAGGCTGGCGAGGACCGCGAACCAGGGGCTGGCGAGGCTGGCGAGCGCGGCGGTCGCGGCGATGGCCGCCAGTTCGAGGGCGTGGCCGTGCAGCCACGCCAGTGCCGCCAGGAGTCGGGGCCCCTGGCGACGGGTGGCGAGCTGGTGCTCGCCATGTGGCGCCCTGGCGACCGCCGGGTCGCCAGGGCGGGTGACATCGCCGCCGGGTGGCGGCTGGGCTGCCATCATCTGTGCTGTCCCCTCCGAGGGGTGGTGCCGGGCGGCGACCGTGGTTCCGAGGCCGAGTGCCGCCGCCCGGCGGCTCGGTTACCTGCTGTTGCCCGGGTCGATCAGGTCGGCGACGGCAGCGCCGTCGGGGATCCCGGAGTCACGCAGTGCGGCGGCCAGGTCCCGCGTGTTGGCGGCGGTGTCGCGGCCGTTGCGCGCCTGGGTGTTGCCCTGGTGGACGAGCGCCATGACCCCGTCGGCGGCCGGGTGCCTGTTACCCATGTTGATCAGCCCTTTCTGGTGTTGTGGGTGTCCCTCTGGTCTTCTCCGACCAGGTGGAATAGGGCGGCGCCCATGCCGAGGACGAGCACCGGCAGGCACGCGACGCAGACGACGACGAACATGGGCGCGGAGTGCGGTGGCCGGGCGAGCACGTGGTAGGCGACCTGGCCGGAGCAGCCGATCGCCAGGGCCGCCAGGGTGCTGAACATGGCGAACCGCCTGGTGCGCTGGGAGCGGGTGCGGGCGGACAGCCACACGCGTAGGCCGATGACGGCGTACACCTCCATGCCTGCCGGCAGGGTGATGGCGAGGTTGACGGTCCAGTGGATCGGCATACCGGGGAGTAGGTCGACGGGTCCGAACCCGGCGAACCCGCCGAGGCCCACCCAGCCACCCCAGACGGCGACGAACGCAGGCAGGGCGAGCAGGACGAGCCAGCCACGGCGGATGGGCGGCTCACTGTCGGTCGCGGCCGGCGGCGTGCTGGCGACGGGCGCCGGCTCCGGTTCGGCTGGCGTCGGTTCGACCGCCAGGGTGACCGGCTCGGGCGCCAGGGTGACCGGCTCGGTGGCGACCGGCGCCTGCTCGGCCGCCAGGGCCTCCAGGGCAACCCGCACGGCGTGCGTGGTGGCGCCCAGCCGTTTCGCCAGGGTGACGCGGCCTGGCGGCCGCTGGCCGGCCTGGCGCGCCCTGGCGAGTTCCTGGCGAACCAGGTCCAGGACTGGCGTCTCCATGGCGGTCACACCACCACGGTACACATACTAGTATAGCTACAGCAACATGTTTAGCTACGCATAGTAATGTAGGCTGCCGCCATGGCGGACGGTGGCGACGGCGAGATCGAGCGTGAGCTGGTCGAGTCGCAAGCCGAGGTGGCGGAGATCGCCACCCGGGTACGCCTACGCCGCCAGCGGGCGGTGATGGCCGCCAGGGCGGCCGGCTGGTCCAAGTACCGGATCGCCAAGACGCTGGGCGTGGCGACCGCCACCATCGATTCGATCATCGCGGCGGCCGAGCGCGGCGACGTCGACCGCCAGGAAGCGCCACCTGGCGAGTGAGTGCGCGGGCCAGGATTCGAACCTGGAACCTCGGGGTCCCCGGGACCGGCCGCCGGCGCCTCGCCTTGCGGTCCCATCGCCCCGCGCTCTGTCCGTTGAGCTACCCGCGCGGCAGGGAGCCTATGTCCAGCGGCCGTTGATCAGCCGGTCGCGCACGCTGTCGGGCATGTCGCGAGCGCCCACTATGTACTCGTCACGGAGGCGGACCGAACGATCGGGCGCCGACCGCTGTGCCAACACGGCGAGATCGTCAGCCGTAGCCTCGCGCAGCCGCCGGCCGACGACGCGGGCGTGGATCTCACCGGCATCCTGGCGCTCCCAGAAGGTGCCGACAATGCGGTACCGCCATCGGTCGCTGACGCCCAGCAGTCGCGGGTCGTTGGCGTCTCGAACGCAATGCCAGGACAGAGGCGGCAGGTCGAGGTCGACGGTGGCGACGCGGCGGCCCTCGTACATGCTGCCAGCGAGGAGGAATAGCGGGGGTAGCAGCTCGGCCAGGGTCGCGGGGTCCGTCACGTCGCTGCCACCCCCCACTCCTTGCGCCAGTCCGGATGGTCCCGCCACTCGTCCGCGATGTTCGGGAGCGCGAAGTCCTCGTACTCCCGAGCCTGTAGCGCGGCCTCACCTCCGTCGTACTCGTCGTCTTCCATGCGCACCAGGCAGTCTTCGTAGCGCTCCAGGATGCGCCGCTTGGCCTCGACGCCACGCAGGACGCGGGTCGGGTGGAACCGGAGGACGTGCGCGCGTCGCTGTGGGCTGAAGTCGTGAGGCTGAAGTGCGTACCGGCGCACTTCATAGTCGGCGAGCTTGCGGAGCGTCTCGCCAGGCCACAGCTCGGGTGAGTTCGATCCGGCGACCTGTTCGTCCTCATCCAGTCGCGCCCAAATGAACGCGATCAGTTCGTCGACGTCCGTCACGATGCCGCCTCCTGCTTCCACCGCTGGTGCATCTCGCACACGCACCACCCGTCCGCGTCGGTCTCGACCTGGTCGGCGGCCTCCCCGTCGTGGCCACCGCGACCGTTGCACATCGGGTGGTGGCGAGTACCCCAGTGGTGCACGCGCATGTCGGCCGCCCAACCAGCGCATGGACACGCGGACGGTTCGAGGCGGGGACGCGGCTGGCGTGCCGCGCGGATGCCGGTTCCCCACGGGTAGAGGACGGCGCAGATCATCCAGCCCATCGGTTCGGGACGGTCGGCGTACCACTTCTGGTAGACGTGACCGGCAGGGCGGCGGATGCCGAGCCGGCGTGCACGGCTGCGGCCTTCCGGGATGGTGCGGGTGGTCATGCTCGCCCGTCCTCCGCTCGGGACTCGGCAAGGTAGGCGGCGCGTGCTTCCGGCGTGTCCTCGATCCAGCCGGACGCGACGACGACCTCGCACACCTCGTCGGTGAGGTCGTAGGCGGGCAGGCCGGCGTGAACGCGAGCCTCGGGCGTGGTCGGTTCGGTCACGCGTCGATCCTCTCTGGCATCCGCAGGTGAGGCACCAACCGGCGCACCCGCTCCGCCGTCCAGCCGCGCGGGAACGGCGGGATCTGGTTGCCCTGCCGGTCGTGCAGGATCACCGACGCCGCGAGCACCCGCACCCACTCGATGTCGATCCAGTGCACGTTCGTGTTGTACGGCAGATACCCCACCTCGACGAGCGGGGACGAGTACTCGCCGATCACGAGGTCGCAGCCAGCATGGTCGAGCAGCTCGTCCTGGCCTTCGCCCCGTGCCGGTCGCACGCCGCCGTGAACGAGCTGCCGCAGCACTTCCTCGGCAGTGCGGCGCCCGTCGCTACCGGAGTGCCACTCGGTGTCGAGTTCGAGGCCGGGGTCGTGGGACAGGCAGATCAGGCGGTAGACGCTGGACATGTCAGCATCCTCCCTGACGTTGCGCCTCGCGACGCCGTCGACGCAGCCGGATCTCGCTGCGCACGATGAGCGTGGCCACGACGAGCGCCGGCCCGACCCAGAACGCGATGTCGAGCAGGTCGGTCACGTCAGGCCGAGTTTCTGCTCGGCGGTGATCCAGTCGGATGCGATGTCCCGCTGCGCGTCGGCGAGGCGGACGCGACCGGAGCAGACGGCGGCGTGCAGGGCGTTCTCCACTTTGTCCTTCGGATTGGGCGATGCGCCCGGTTCGGGCCAGAGGTTGTGCGGGTCGGCGGGCGCCCCGCCCAATTCCAGCGACACCAGGTGGTCCTCCTCGTAGTCGCGTGGAACCTGGTCGGCGTACCCGTAGGCGGCGAGCTGCTGGCGCTTCAACGCGTCGGTGACGCTGGCCGGCGGCCGGACGGTCTTCGTCCACCCTGGACGGCAGATCGTGTCGCCGATCGTCGCCTGCGTGACGTCGGGGTTGAGCGCGCCGGGCGTGCAGCCGGGGTCGGGGAGTGGCTGGCCGTGGTCGCTGCCGGTGTGGCAGGACCCGACGACCAGCGGCCCGGCGTCGATGGTCGTGGCTGGCGTGGCGGCGCTGGGGGTCGTTCGGGTGGGCAAGCCACAGCCGGCGAGCGCGAGCGCGGCCAGCAGGGTCAGGACGAGGTGTCGCATGTGTCCCCTTCGGGTTGGGCGTGGGCACCGGCCGGCGGAAAGAACCGGGCGGTGAGTTCGTTGAAGATCGGCGTGAGGCTCGGCTCGGGCGCGACGTCGACGTCGGCCGGCTCAGGTGCGGTCACTGCCCGTCCTCGGTTCTCGTGATGGCGACATTGGCGCCTGGCGTGCGAACCAGGCCGCGGGAGGTCAGTGCATCCGTGACGAGCGTCGCCGCGTACCCCGTGTCCAGCTCGATCGAGTCGTCGACCTCGGACAGGATCGCGTCAGCCTTCTTGTCGAGCACATCTTGGATCAGCTCGACCAACTCGTCCCGGTCCACTGTCGACGTCGCCAGGGCCACAGGCGTGGCGCGTTCCACCAGTTCGTAGTACCTCGGCTCCCAGATGCCACGCTCGTCCACCGTGAAGTGCACGCCAGTCCGCTTGTTGAGGACGATGTCCCCCACCTGGAAAGCGACTTGCTCCGGCTCGTTGCCGGGAGCCGGACAGTAGAGAGAACCACCCATCCTCGGGTGATCACCGAACGTGCGACCGCAGGCAGTGCATGTGACACGCTTGGCTTCCTCGACGGCGTCGGCGGCTTCGGGTTGCGACTCGTTGCCGGGAGCAGGCGACAGGGCGGCGAACTGGCGCAGTTCCTTTGCGATCTGTTCGATTCGTAGCATGTGCCGGCCCTCGTCGCGATGACGGCAGATCGCCGCCTCGTAGTCCAGTCGGTCCGCGAGCTTCACCAGCTCCTGGTCCTGCGCCTCGGCGGCTGGAGTGCCCGGCACGGCGCAGATCCGCTCCACCTCGGCCTCCGCGTGCGCCAGGGTGGCCACGTAGCCGGGGCTGCGCGTCTCCTCCTGGTACAGGCTCACCGCCGCCATCACCCCGTCACGGCGGTGGGTCTCACGGACGCGCGCCTCGAAGTCCGCAATGGCCTGTGGCTTTGGGTCGTCGGTCATGGTTCTCCTAGCTGTCTTCGCGGATCTGCTCGCCCCAGGCGACCAGCGTGGCCGGGGTGGCTTCGCCGTCCGCGATCAGGCGGCCGGCGGCGATCAGGGTTGAGGCGACGTCCTGCGGGTTGGTGGCATCGGTGACGATCTCCCACAGCCACCCGGGCATGGCGGTCACCGTGGCCTCACCCCCGCCGCGACCTGGACCGCAGCGGCGATAGATGCCGAATTGGCGGTGCCCATGTGGTCCAGCTTGTAGCGGTTCTCGCCGAGCGCGATGGCCAGGTCGAGCACGGCCAGCTCCGTTGTGCTGGAGCGGTCGAACTCGCCGGCGTCGAACGCTTCCCGGGCCTTCCGCCAGATGATGTACCGGCCGTCCTCAGCCTTGACCACGGCGGCGCGAACGAACCTACTGGTGCGCAGCCAGTAGTCGTGGTCGATGAGCAGTTGCACGGCGGCGCGGACGTGGTCGTCGTGGTCCGCTGTCCAGCGCCGGAGTTCGGCGATCAGCTTGTCGTAGTCGGTCATCTGTCGTCCTCCGCCAGGTGGTCAATGAACTGGGCGTGCGCGGTGCCGAACGCCGGCTCCGGCCACGACACGGTGACGATCGCGGTGCCGATCAGGTCGTGCACGGCCTTCGCGTCCTCGTCGCTGATTTCCCCGCCGGGCACGTGCTCCTCGGCCATCTCGTGCACGGTGAGGAACTCGACGTCGCGGGCGTGGTCGAGGATCAGGGTCTCGGCGTACTGGCGGATCTCGGCGGGCGTCACCGGTCACCGCCGACCGGCTCACCGAAGATCTCGGGCGCGGTGAACGTGACCTGGTTGAGTGCACCACCGACCTGCCACGCCCACGACGGGCCGTCGTTGATCTCGTCGTCGGACAGCTCGTGCCCCTCGAACTGCGCGGCCGGCCGGTCGTGCATGCACGGCTCGTTCCAGCACGAGTGGCCCGCGCCGAGCAGTTCGTGCATCCGGTCGGTTCCGGTGCAACCGCCGTGGCCTTCGCCGACGTAGACGACGGTGTCGCCGCTGTACAGCTCCACCGCTTCGTGCGTCCAGGCCGTGTCGTACATGGGCCACACCATGAGCAGCGTCCGGCCGGGATGGCCGATCACCGACGTGTGGTCGCCGGTCAGCACCTCCGTCCACGGCTCGCCCTGGAACCACTGGCCGCCGCCCGGCTCCGGGTCGTAGGCGATGACGTCCACGCCGCGCTCCCGCAGCAGCTTCGCCCAGTAGCCGCCCCCGGCGCCGATCTCGACGACACCACGCGGCGAGCACTCGGCGATGGCGCGCAATGCCGCCTCGTTCGGTATGGCCCACGAGTACCGGCGCTTGACCTCGTGCCAGCCCTTGTCGGACCTTTTCTCGCGCAGGCAGGCCATGCAGTGCTCGGACGGCTGCGCTGGGCCGAAACTGGGCATGACCTCGCCGTGCGCCTGCTGGTGTTCCAGCGCCTGGCGGTACAGGTCGAGGTACTCGATCGTGGTGGTTTGCATGGGTCTCCAGTCAGGTTGGTCAGGCGTGGTTGCCGCTCGCGAGGGCGTCGCCGCACGCCCTGTCGAGCCTGTCGGCAGCGGACTGAAGGAAGTCCAACTCGCCGGGCAGCATCTTCCGCAGGATCTCCGTCAGTGCCTCGGTGTCGTCCTCCTGCGCGGCCAGAATCGCCTGACACTCCAGGAAAGGCGATGCGTCGGTGTAGTCGCCCATCAGGGTGTCTCCGTTCGGTGGGGTGGCCTGACACGCCGGGGCCGGCGCGCCGGGGGCCGGTCGGGTGGTCAGTCGGTGTAGGCGGCGAGACGGTCGCGCATGACCTGCTCGACCTCGGCGGCCGTGTCGCCCAGGTCGCTCGGGACCAGGCCCCACGCGGTCACGGCACCGTCGAGCACGCCGTGCGTGTAGGCGTACCAGCCCGGTACCTTCGAGTCGCGGCCGTCGTCGATCCGCCAGGTGAGACTGTCCAACGTGGACGCCCAGCGGACCAGGTCGTCCGCCGAATTTCCCGCGAGTTGCACCTTGATGTCGGGCCTGTTCTCGCCGGTCGTGATGTTGTGCCAGGGCAGGCTGTGCTGCTCGATGTGGTCGGCCAGGATGGCCAGGGTCGCGGCGGTCATGTCGGTCTCCATTCGGGGTAGGTGATCAGCGGGAGCGGGAGGCGGCGTTGAACGCGTCCAGCACGCGGAGCAGTTCGTCCCATGCGGTACGGGGCATGCGGGCCACGACGGCGGCGATCTCGTCGCCGCGCAACTGGTCGACCTGGCGCACGACGGCGACGCCGGTCCGGGTGAGGTCGACCACGATCTCCCGGCGCGAGGTGGGGTTGACCTGCCGGGAGATCAAGTCCGACCGGATGAGACGGTCAGCCATCCGGGATGCGGTGGAGGCGTTGACGACCAGGTAGTCGGCGAGGGCGGAGATCTTCAGTGGTCCCTGCGCGGCCAGGATCTCCAGGAGACGCAGTTGCGGCAGGGTGATCGACTGGTCGGTGGCGGCGACGGCTCGGGTGGTGCAGTCGGCGAGGACGCCGGCCGCCGTGGTGATGGCCTCGACGAGCCGGGCCGGGGCGGCGGGCACGGTCACCGGTTCGCCTCGCGGTGCATGTCGGCCGCGAAGCTCCAGCGGGACCGCATGCCCAACAGGATGTCCCGGATCTTCGGGGACGTGGTCGACGCGAGACGCCGGTCGATGAGGGCGACAGCGGCGTCCGCCTGCTCGGCGGGACGGTCGGCCAGGGCGACGATGGTCTCCAGGGTCTCGCTCGGGGCGGGCGTGGTGATCATGGTCGTGTGCATGTGGTGTCCCTTTCGGTCAGTTGTCGAGGGGGTCGGTGCTGTCAGCGGTGCACCGGCAGACGGGACCGCAGTAGTCGCAGGGGGCGCAGTCCCCGCAGAGGCCCGCGACGCCGGCGTCGTCGACAGGCTCGCCGCACTCGCGGCAGGACACGGCGGTCAGCTGATGCTGGCGCAGCCTGTGCGGGCGGTACGAGGGCGAGCCGTCGTGGAGGTACCAGGTGACGTCGGCCCAGGCGTCGCCGTCCTCGTCGGTGAACAGGGCGGTGATCGTGCCGTACGCGGGGTGACCGCCCAGCCAGGTGAAGGCGACGTCCTGGCCGACGGTCCAGGCGGGGATGGTGCTGGTCACGATGACTCCTGCGGGTGGGGTGGGTTGGTGGAGGCGGTGCCCGGCCCCGAAGGGCCGGGCGGCTGGTCACTTGCCGCGCGCCCGCTTGGCGGCGGCCAGGACCTCGGCCTGCTGGGCGGGGGTGAGGTTCTCGGCGGCGAGGTCCCGTCCGGTGCGCTCGGCCACCTTCTGGTTGACCAGGAGCACGGCGCTGGCGAGGGCGTCCGTTTCGGGGTCGGGCTTGGTCATCTGATCCTCCGTGGTCCGTTCTTGCCCTCATCGAGTATGCCACTTATAGTAGGCCACATGAATGAGGCATGCAAGGGTTGGACGCACATTGATGCCACATCCCTGTGGGATGCTTCGACCATGACCGACAAGGACCCGATGGCCGACGTCCGGGCGGCAGTGAAGAAGCTGGCCAAGGCGGAACAGGCCACGAAGGCGGCGCGGGACGACCTGGGCGACAAGATCGCAGCGGCGCTCTTGGCCGGCGTGCGACCGACCGACCTGGAGCCGGTGGTGCCGTACAACCGCGAGCACATCCGCCGAATCGCCCGCGCCCACAACGTGCCCCCACTGCGCGAGGCCACAGTGGTTAGCAAGCGGTCCACGGATGAAACTGCCAGGTAGATACCTATTGCTATGCCACACTCACGTGGCATACACTGTGTGGCATGACGACGAAGACCGCAGCCCCCGCCACCACCCACTGCCGCCGCTGCCACCGCCGGCTGTCGGACGCCACGGCGGTCGCCCGGGGCTACGGCCGCACCTGCTGGGCCAAGGTCCAGGAAGCCGCCCGCGCGGCCGCCGAGGGCGAGCCCACCAGCCGGATGGAGGCCGCGGTCGAGGCCATCGAGGACGGCGCCGTCGTCCACCAGACCCTGGACCTGTGGCTGGTCGTCTCCTCGAAGGGCGACGAGGTCTACACCGCGGACCTGGGCACCGGTGGCTGCACCTGCAAGGCCGGCGAGCACGGGCGCCGCTGCTGGCACGTCCTGGCGGCCGAGCTGCTGGCCGGCAAGGCCGCTCCCCTGCCAGCCCCGGTCGCGCTGGCCACGCCGGCCGACCCGTTCGCCAACGTCCCCGGCGCCTACGCCGCCTGACCGTAACGGCCCTGCGGGGCCACCCGACCACCCGAACGAACCGACACCACGGAGGACCCCATGACCGCCCGCACGCTGCTCGGCGAGATCGGCCAGTACACCCGCTACCGCGAACTGCGCGGCACCGTGACGGAGTTCCTCGGCGACCAGGCCGACGAGTACGACGTCGACTCGCTGACCGACGCCTACCGGGATGCGATCAACGCCGCACTGGAGGGCACCACGATCAGCCTGCACGGGGACAAGCTGTTCGCCGACCACCCCGCACCGGCCGACGCCCACGACCTGATCGCGGCCGCGATCGGTTCGGTGGACCTGGGCGAGCTGGCCAGCGACCACGAGCTGGCCTGACTCGTGGCCGAGGACCCGCGCATCGCCCAGTTCGAGGCCGAGCGGGATCGCCTGGCCCGCGCGATCCACCGCCGCGTCAACTCGTCCCGCCAGGGCGCCACGGTGCCGTACCTGGTGGGCGACGCCGAGCGGGCAGCGGCGGCCGCGGTCCTGGAAGGCTGGACGCCGCCGGCCGGCTACGCCGACGCCGAATAGCCCGATGGCGCTACCCTCACCCGGGTAGGCGCGGGCACCGGTTCCGGCCCCAATCGGATACGACGGCCCGGCCGAGACCCCAGGGATTCCAGCCCTGGGGTCTTTCCATTCCGGCCCGCTCATCGGGCGGCCGCCTCGTCCCGCTCGGCCGCTAGCGCCCGGCGTCGCGCGTCCCACCCGGCGCACAGCTCGGCCGGCGACCCGTCCGCCCGGTACGGCACCCCGTTCACCTTCGGCGGCGAGTACGCCGCCGGGCTCCCCACCCACTCCGCTCCGGACGGGTGCACCCACTTCGCAGGCCGCCGGATGCCCTGGTGGCACCAGAACCGCTCGTCGGCCGCCGCGATGCGCTCCAGGAACTCCGCGTCGCCGGCGTACCCCTCCTCGCCGCGCTTCTCCGGACTATTCGGCCGGTAGGCGCAGTCGTGGCACATCCGGCGCCGCGTGACCGGCGTGACGCCGGCGCCCAGCCACCGCACCGCGGTCGGGTCCGGCTCGGCCTGGTCGAGGTCGTAGACGGGCTTCCAGCAGGTACAGCCGGCGGGGCCGTTCACGATCTCGCCCCAGCAGCAGCCGCCGTCCCCTGCCGGCGGGAACTCCTCGCCGCCGCCGTCGCAGTGGCTCACGACGGCCGCCCCGGGGTGATCTCCAGCCACAGGGCGCGTCGCTCCCGGCCGCCGTGGATGACCGGCATGAGTTTCGTCATCCACTCCGGGGTGTCGTCCTTCACGATCCCCGCGTCCACGACGGCATCGAAACTGGGCTTGGCCGAGGTCGTGAGGTTGTCCGTGTCGCGGCGCCGGTTGTCACCCGGCCGGTAGTGCAGGCACACCGTCACGTGATCCTGCGCCGGGATCCACAGCTCCCCCAGCGCCTGCCACACCGCCGACCGGATCGTCTTGGCATACCGGGCCCGCACCGGGTGCGTGACATGGTCGTTCTCGGTCCACGGGCGGCGCTCGCCAGCCCGGCCGGCGACCATCGGCACGTCGACCCGCCAGCCGGTCGGCGCCGGCTTCTCGTCGACGCCGGCCAGCGCTAGCTGTTCGGACACCAGCCGGTAGCCGTTGCTGGTGGGCCGGAACCGGGACAGGCGGATCGTCACCCGCCGCCCAGACCTGACCGGCTTCCCGCCGCGTGCCGTGGCCACCGTGCACACCGCGTACGGCACCTCACCGCCATGCTGGCCGTCCAGCGTCCCGAACACCGCGGTGGTGATCCGGTCCACCCGCAGTGTCCGGCCGACCTGGCGGGGGTCGCAGTCGGCCCACAGGGTGCCGGGCTTGACGACGTCGCGGGTGGTCACCAGACACCCCCAATGCACTGGGGCGCTGTAGCGATCTTGACCGGCCGTGGCGGGTGGATGGTCGCCACGCCCGGTTTCGTCGCTCCACGGCGAAACGCAAACGTTAAAACGGGGGTCCTGGCGATCACGTCAGACCTCCGCACCGGCGAACACGTCCTTGTCCAGCACGAGCGGGTAGACGTCCCCGGCGGGTGCCTTGCCGCCGTTGGGGTCCTCGTCCTGCCACTGGAACGGCTTGATGACGGCCCGGTAGGCGGGCCCGATCTGGACGTGGACGGGCAGCCGCTGGTGCCACCGGTACACCTCGAGCATTTCGTTGCGCCGGCTGGCGATCTTGCAGAGCGGCGCGAGTTTGTCGGCCAGGATGTCGGTGCGGGGGGCGGCGGCGGGTGCCTTCCCGGCCGGGCGGGTGCGGACGTCCCGCAACCAGCCGGCGACTCCGTCGACGGGCCACTCGTCGACGGCCAGGCCGGCGAACTTGACGGACATGCGCTGGCCGAACAGGGCGGGGTCCTCGGCGACGACGAACTGCTTGCCGTCGCGGAAGATCTCGACGGTGTGGTCTTTGTCCTTGGCCAGCGGCTTCACGAC